>CADCTB010000084.1 GCA_902805665.1 uncultured Acidimicrobiales bacterium | reverse complement strand
CCAGCCGGCGCCGAGGCCGACTGTCAGCCGTCCGCCGGAGACCACGTCGAGGGTGGCCAGCGCCTTGGCCAGCACGGTGGCCGGGCGGAGCGGGCCGCAGATGGTGAGCGTGCCCAGGCGCACCGTGTCGGTCCGACGGGCGATCGCGGCCAGGGCCACCAGGGGGTTGAAGCAGCCGTGGTCGCCGCCCGGCGCCCCGTAACGGCTGATGTCGAGGAAGAGGTGGTCCGAGAGCCAGACGGAGCCGAAGCCCAGCGCCTCGGCCCGCGCGGCCCAGCCGAGGAGCGTTTCCCACCGCAGGGGCGTCTCGCCGGGCACCGAGAAGTCGTACTGCGGCAGGGCCAGGCCGACGTCCACCATTCGGAGACTAGAGGCAGCTGCGCGAGCCTAGGAGCGACGTGCTGGAGTGCGTGGTGAACGTGAGCGAGGGCGCCGACCGGGCGGTGATCGACGCCATCGGGCGCGCCGCCGGCCCCGCCCTGCTCGACGTGCACGCCGACGCCCACCACAACCGGTCGGTGCTCACCCTGGCCGGGAGCGACGTGGAGCATGCGGCCCGGGCGGTCGCCGCCGAGGCCGTCCGCCGGATCGACCTGCGCCTCCACGTGGGGGTGCATCCCCGCCTGGGGGCGGTCGACGTGGTGCCGTTCGTCCCCCTGCGGGGCGCCTCCATGGACGATGCAGTGGCGGCGCGGAACCGGTTCGCGGCGTGGGCGGGTCAGGAGCTGGGCGTCCCCTGTTTCCTGTACGGCCCGGAGCGCACCCTCCCCGACGTTCGCCGCTACGCCTTCACGGGCCTGGCGCCCGACACCGGCGGACCGGTGGCCCATCCGACCGCGGGCGCCATCTGCGCCGGGGCCCGGCCGGTGCTGGTGGCCTACAACGTGTGGCTGGCGGACGGACTCGACGTGAGCGTCGCCCGGCAGGTGGCGCGTGAGGTTCGGGGCCCGGGCCTACGGGCGCTCGGGCTCGACGTAGGCGGCCGGGCCCAGGTGTCGATGAACCTGGTGGATCCGTCCCGCCTTGGTCCCGCCGACGCATACGACGCGGTCGCCTCCCGGGCCGACGTGGCCCGGGCCGAGCTGGTGGGCCTGGTGCCCGCCGCCGTCCTCGACGCCGTGCCGCCCCACCGGTGGGCCGAGCTCGACCTCTCCCCCGCGAAAGCCCTCCCAGGCTGACGTCCGAGAGCGGATCGTGGTTCGCTCTCGGACGCCGCCGGGAAGGCAGGGAAGCTTTTGAGGTCCGAACGGGCCTAGGCCGACGCCGCCCGGTCGGGACTACGCCGACGCGGCCCCATCGGGCCGGCGGGCGAGGGTGCGCTGGCGGCGGATGCGCCGGCGCTCGCGCTCGCTGAGGCCGCCCCAGATGCCGAACTTCTCGCCGTTCACCAACGCGTACTCGAGACACTCCTCGCGCACGACGCAGCCCCGGCACACGCCCTTCGCCTCACGGGTTGATGCCCCCCGCTCGGGAAAGAACAGGTCCGGGTCCACCCCGAGGCAGTTGGCCTGGCCTTGCCAGCTGCGGTCCCCGAGGTCGAAACGGTGTCCCCGCCTCTGCTCGATCATTGGCCGCCTCCCCTCAACAGTGCTCGTCGTGCGGCGCATCGCTGCTGTAGCTGCCACGGATGTAATTACAACAATGTGATCATGCCGCCTATCCCGCCCGAGCGCAAGAGCGGGGGCTACCATCCGCCCCACATGCGCCTGGAAGCGGTATGGGGCGACATCACCACCGAGGCCGTCGACGCCATCGTCAACGCAGCCAACACCTCCCTTCTGGGCGGCGGCGGGGTGGACGGGGCCATCCACCGGGCCGCCGGGCCGGAGCTGCTCGAGGCGTGCCGGGCCCTCGGCGGGTGTGCCACCGGCGACGCCAAAGCCACCTCCGGCTTCCGGCTCCCCGCCCGCTGGGTCATCCACACGGTCGGGCCGGTGTGGCGGGGCGGCTCGGCCGGTGAGCCCGCTCTCCTCGCCTCGTGCTACCGCCGCAGCCTCGAGGTCGCAGACGAGGTCGGCGCCCTCTCCGTCGCCTTCCCGGCCATCTCCACCGGGGTCTACGGCTATCCGGCCGAGGATGCGGCCACCATCGCCGTCGACACCATCGTGACCACACCGACCTCGGTCGAGCTGGTCAGGCTGGTTGCCTTCGACGAGCGGACGCGTACTCTCTACGACAGGCGACTGGCGGGAGGCCACGGATGAGATATGGCTTCTGGTACGGGCTCAGCTTCCTCTGGGTCCTCTACGTGCCGTGCCTGCTCCTCGCGGTCTGGGGAGCGATGGACGCGCTGGTGCGGCCCGACAGCCAGTGGGCGGTGGCCGATCAGAACAAGACGGCGTGGGTCGTCGGGATGCTGTTCGGACCGATCGCCCTCTTCCCGGTGGGCATCATGGTGCCGCTCGTCTACCTGTTCGGCATCCGGTCCCGGCTCACCGGGGTCGCCCGAGGGTACGGCGCCTCCCTGTCCCGGACACCGCCCGGCTGAGGCTCAGGCCGGGCGGCGGCCCTGGGCGGAACGCTGGGCCCGCTTGTTCTCCAGGAAGTCGACGAGGACGTAGCTGCCGAGGGTCTCGGGCGTGGTGAAGAAGGCCCGGCCCCGGTTCATCCTGGTCATGCGCTCGACGAAGGCCTGCAGGTGGTCGGTGGCGTCGAGCATGAAGGTGTTGATGCGGATGCCGTCGGCCGTGCACCGGGCCACCTCGGCGAGGGTGGCTCGAACGGTCTCCCGCACCGGCGGATAGTTCACGAACACGCCACCGTCGGCCTCGAGGTGGGCGGTGGGCTCTCCGTCGGTGATCATCACGATCTGCTTGGTACCGGACTGGCGGGCCAGCTGGCGGCGGGCCAGGAGCAGGGCGTGCTGCATGTTGGTCCCCATGACGAAGTCCCAGGAGACCTCGGGGAGCTGCTCGGGCTTGAGCGGTCGGGCCACCTGGCTGAAGCCGACGATGCCGAGGTAGTCGCGGGGGTAGCGGCTGGTGATCAGGGCGTGCAGGGCCAGGGCCACCTTCTTGGCGGCCAGGAAGTTGTCCCGCATCGGCATCGAGAGAGACAGGTCGAGGAGCAGCACGGTGCTCGTCCGGGTGAGGACCTCCGTGCGCTCGACGGCGAAGTCCTCGGGGTCGAGGGCCACCGGCGTGCCCCCGCCCGTACGGCCCAGGGCGTTGCGGATGGTCCGCTCGATGTCGAGATGGAACGGGTCGCCGAACTCGTACGGCTTCGAGTCGAACGTGCGCTCGTGGCCCGGGCCCTCCCGCTCCGCCTGGTGGCGCCCCAGGCGGTCCTTGGACAGCCGGGCGAACAGGTCGGACAGAGCCCGCTGGCCGACGGCGCGGAGTCCTCGAGGCGTCAGCTCGAGTCGACCCTCCCGGGTCTCGATGAGCCCGGCGTCCTGCAGCATCCGCGACAGCTCGGCCAGGCGCTCGAGGCTGCGGGCGCCGTCCGGGCCCAGCAGGTCGGCCGCCACCTCGATGTCGGCCTCGGCCAGGGCGCCCGGTTGGGCGGCCGTGCGCAGGAGGTTCTCCAGCTGGTCGATGTTGCCGAGCCGGTCCATGAGCTCGGCTGCCTCGCCCATGCCCATCGGGCCCGATCCGCTGGTCTGCCAGCTGTTCCCCCAGCCCGCCTCCGGGCGCGCTTCCCGCAGACGCCGGCCGAGCTGGTCCATCTGCCAGCGCAGGTCCATGTCGTCGAGGAGCTGGTCGGAGAGGGCCTGGAGCTGCGCCCGCTGCTCGGGCGACAGGGAGTTCAGGAACGCCTGCATGGCCGCCATCTGCTGGGCCATCTGGTCGAGCAGCTCATCGAGGTTCTGGGGGTTCCCGGGGAAGAAGTCGCCGAACTCCTGCATGAAGCCGTCGAAATCCGGCTCCTCGCCCCGCTCCCGCTGATCGAGCATGGCGTTGAGCGCGCCGAGCATCTCCTTCGTCCGGGCGATCTGCTCAGGTGTGGTGTTGGCCATGGCTTCGGACATCTGGTTGAACTGGCCGCGCAGCATCTCCTGCCGCAGGCGGTCGAGGAGCTCCTCGAACTGCTGGCGGGCCTCGCCCGACGCGAAGTCGTACTCCGAGAGGGAACGCACCTGGCCGGCCAGGTCCGGGGGCAACAGGTCGAGCTCCATGCGCCGCTCGGCCATGGCCGCGCCGACCACCTCCTCCCGGCGGCGGTCGCCGGACTGCCGGGCGGCCTCCTCCAGCTGGTCGATGGCAGCCCGCTCCTGGTTGACCACCTGCCGGAGCTCGTTGGCGATGTCGTCGTACACGCCGCCCAGGTCGTGGTTGGCCAGCTCCTCCTGGCGGCGCTGACGGAGCCGCTCGAGCAGCTCGCGCATCCCGGCGATGCGCTCGCCCATGCGGTCCTTCAGCCCCTCCTGGAGCATGCGGCGCAGGGCGGCGTTGACGTCGCCGTGGTACACGAGGTCGTCGGTGGCCTGGGCCAGCACCTCATCGGCGGTGAGCTCGAACCCGGTCTGCGTCCCGTCCCAGCGCGAGTACCGGAACCGGGACGGCAAGACGTCAGCCCCGGCCGCGGTAGGTGGCCCGGGTCCCGGAGGCGTCCTTGTTGAGGCGACGGGAGAGGTGGAGGCCCTCCAGGACCATCTCCACCGCGCTGGCGACGGCGGCCGGGTTCTCGCTGCCGGCCAGCGGCACGACGGCGTCCCGCAGGGCGGGAAGGCCGGCCAGCGCGGTCACGTAGTCCGCCGAGGCCACATCGTCGCCGGTGTGGAGGATGGTGCCCCCGTCGAACTCGGCGAGCGCGTCACGGAACCGCTCCATCGGGCACCGCTGGCGGAAGACGGTGAGGATCGACGACTTCAGGATCCGTTCCAGCACCGCCCCGTCGTCGCCCTCGTCGAGGGTCTCGATCTCCACCTTCCCGGCCGTGGACGCCGGCAGCGAGTCGAGGTCGCTCACCCGGGGGACGACGACGGTCTCGCCCAGGCGCAGGGCCCGGCGGGTGGCGTTGGCCACCATGGTCTCGTAGTTGGCGATGGTCAGCCGCACCGAGACGCCCGAGCGCTGGTTCACGTGAGGGCTGTGCCGGGCCTCGTGGGTGACGGTGGCGACGATGTCGGCCATGTGGTCCGGCACCTCCACCCGCAGCCCGGGGATGCCCACCGCGTCGGCGTCGATCGGGCGGGCCTCCTGGCGAACCACCGCCAGCTCCAGGTCGGTGTCGAGGGGGTAGTGGGTGCGGATCTGGGCGCCGAACCGGTCCTTGAGCGGGGTGATGATCCGGCCCCTGTTGGTGTAGTCCTCGGGGTTGGCCGAGGCCACGAGCATCAGGTCCAGGGGGAGACGGATCTTGTAGCCCCGGACCTGGATGTCGCGCTCTTCGAGAACGTTGAGCAGGCCCACCTGGATGCGCTCCGACAGGTCGGGCAGCTCGTTGATGGCGAAGATGCCCCGGTTGGTGCGGGGGACGAGGCCGTAGTGCAGGGTGAGCTCGTCCGACAGGTACCGGCCCTCGGCCACCTTGATGGGGTCGACCTCACCGATGAGGTCGGCGATGGAGGTGTCGGGCGTGGCCAGCTTCTCGCCGAAGCGGGTCGACCGGTGCACCCACTCGACGGGCGTGTCCTCGCCGTGGTCCCGGACCAGGTCGCGGGCGTGGCGGGACACCGGGTGGTAGGGGTCGTCGTTGATCTCGGAGCCGGCGACGACCGGCATCCACTCGTCGAGGAGGTCGACGAGCGTCCGGATGATGCGGGTCTTGGCCTGCCCGCGCTCGCCCAGGAAGATGGTGTCGTGCCCGGCCAGCAGGGCGTTCTCGAGCTGGGGAAGCACGGTGTCGTCGTAGCCGACCACGCCGCTGACGATCGGCTTGCCGGCGGCGATCCGGGCGGCGACGTTGCGCCGCACCTCCTCCTTGACCGGGACCGACTGCCAGCCGGACTCACGGAGCTGGCCGAGGGTGGCGGGCCGGGACATCTCGCCCACCGTACCCTTGGCCCCCATGCAAAGAGTCATCGCCTACTTCGTCGCCCTGGTGGTCTCGGTCGCGGCGGTCGCGGTCGGGATCCGGGTCGTGGCGAGCAACACGTCGACGTTCGACCGGTTCAAGGCCGGGAGCGCCGGGGCAAGCGCCACGACCACCACGGTCGACCTCGGCCCGGCGCCCGCGCCGGACCAGGTCTTCGTCAAGGGCACGATCGACAAGCTGACCGCCGAGGGGGCTCAGCCCGGCGCCCTGGCCGCTCCGTTCACGCTGACGGCCGTCGAGCGGGGCGTCGGCAAGGCCACCATCGAGAACGCCCTGGTCGAGGGAAAGCGGACCTCGATCGCGTGGGGTGGGGGCACGCCACTGCCGATCACCGGCGACGGCGGGTCGATCGATCTCGGCGGGTCCAAGGTCGACATCGACCCCACCGGCGCGACTTGGACGGTGGACGGCGCCCGCGCCCTCAAGCCGGGCACCTACCGGGTGGGCGCGGCAGTGGCCGTCGGAGTCGGCGGCCTGGCCACTCCTCGTGATGCGGTGGCCTTCACCGCCGACGCCCGCACCACCGTGAGCGCCCGGGGCGGCGTGGTGATCAAGGTGGCACCCGCCCGCCTCGCCTTGACCGGGCCGGGGAAGGTCAGTGCCACCGGCCAGCTGCAGGTGCGGGACCAGAAGGCCCGGACACCGGCCGGTGGGTTCCAGTTCGGAGAGGGCCCCTACACCGTGACGGTCAACCCGGTCGCCGGCAAGCTGGAGCTGGACGCCGTCCTCCAGGGGCCGCTCAAGAGATCCTGACGCGGCAGGATGGCAGGGTGAACGTCCACCGGCACACCTTCGACGCGGTCATCGTGGGGGCCGGCGGCGCCGGCCTCCGGGCCGCCATCGAGACGGCCGGCAAGTGCAGGACGGCGGTGATCTCCAAGCTCTATCCCACCCGCTCCCACACCGGGGCGGCGCAGGGCGGCATGTGCGCGGCGCTGGCCAACGTGGAGGAGGACTCCTGGGAGTGGCACGCCTTCGACACCGTCAAGGGCGGCGACTACCTGGTCGACCAGCCCGCGGCCGAGATCATGTGCCGGGAGGCGGTCGACGCGGTCATCGAGCTCGAGCACTTCGGCCTGCCGTTCAACCGCACACCGCAAGGCAAGATCGACCAGCGCCGCTTCGGGGGCCACACCCGCAACCACGGCGAGGCGCCGGTGAAGCGGGCGTGCTACGCCGCCGACCGCACCGGCCACATGATCCTGCAGACCCTCTACCAGCAGTGCGTGGCCCGGGGGGTGGCCTTCTTCGACGAGTTCCAGGTTCTCGACGTGGCGTTCGTCGACGGCGACCCGAGCCGCGGGGTGGCCGGCGTGGTGGCCCACGAGCTGGCCACCGGCGACCTGCACGTGTTCGAGTGCTCGGCCGCGCTCTTCGCCACCGGCGGCTTCGGGCGCATCTTCAAGGTGTCCTCGAACGCCCACACCCTCACGGGTGACGGTCCCGGCCTGCTGTGGCGGCGCGGCGTGCCCCTCGAGGACATGGAGTTCTTCCAGTTCCACCCCACGGGCATCAACAAGCTCGGCATCCTGCTGTCCGAGGCGGCCCGCGGCGAGGGGGGCATCCTCCGGAACGAGGACGGCGAGCGCTTCATGGAGCGCTACGCCCCGACAGTGAAGGACCTGGCGCCGCGCGACATGGTGAGCCGGGCCATGCTCACCGAGATCCGCCAGGGCCGGGGCTCCGGCGCCGACAAGGACTACCTGTACCTCGACCTCACCCACCTCCCGCCCGAGCAGATCGACGAGAAGCTCCCCGACATCGCCGAGTTCGTCCGCACGTACCTCGGCATAGAGCCCAAGACCGACCTCATCCCCATCCAGCCCACGGCCCACTACGCCATGGGTGGCATCCCCACCAACGTGTCCGCCGAGGTGATCCTCGACGCCGAGGGCACCGTCGCCCCTGGTCTGTACGCCGCCGGCGAGTGCGCGTGCGTGTCGGTCCACGGCGCCAACCGCCTGGGCACCAACTCCCTGCTCGACATCGTGGTCTTCGGGCGACGGGGCGGGGCGGCCATGGCCGAATTCGTCGGGGGTCGGGAGCCGCCGGGCCTGGCCCCCGGCTTCGAAGAAGCGGTCGCAGGCACGATCACGGCCCTGCTGGGCGGCGTCGAAGGAACCGAGCGCGTGGCCGACGTCCGGGCCGAGCTGCAGGAGCAGATGACTCTCAACGCCTCGGTCTTTCGCACCGACGAGAGCCTTCGAGCGGTTTCGGCGACGATCGACCGCCTACGGGCCAGGTACCTCTCCGTCGCCGTCACCGACCAGAGCATGCGGTTCAACTACGAGCTGTCCGAGGCGCTGGAGCTGGGGTACCTGCTCGACGTGGCCCAGGCCCTGGTGGCCGCCGCCCTGGCCCGCACCGAGAGCCGCGGCGGCCACTTCCGCGACGACCATCCGCTGCGCGACGACGCCAACTGGATGCGCCACAGCCTGGCCTACCGCCAACCCGACGGAAGCATCCGCCTCGACTACAAGCCGGTGGTCGGCGGTCCCTACCTCCCCATGGAGCGGAAGTACTGAGCCGGCGACATCCAGCGTCGCCCTGACGACGCGCGATGACGCCGGTTGGCCCTGGCACAGTGGTGACGTGGACGTCGATCTGAGGATCAAGCGCTTCGACCCCGAGAACGACGAGCGGCCCCACTGGGAGGAGTACCGGGTCACCGTCGACGAGAGCGACCGGGTGCTCGACGCTCTCCACCAGGTCCGGTGGTACCAGGACGGCAGCCTTGCCTTCCGCCGGTCCTGCGCCCATGGCGTCTGTGGCTCCGACGCCATGGTGATCAACGGCGAGAACCGGCTGGCCTGCGTCCTGCTGGTGCGAGACGTCGGGTCGAAGATCACCGTGGAGCCGCTCCGCGGCCTACCGGTGCTGAAGGACCTCGTGGTCGACATGGACGCCTTCTTCGCCCAGTACCGCAAGGTCATGCCGTGGCTGGTCAACGAGACCGACCCCGGTGACGGCGAGCGCCTGCAGTCGCCCGAGCAGCGGGCCCGCTTCGACGACACCACCAAGTGCATCCTGTGCGCGGCGTGCACCACCTCGTGCCCGGTCTACTGGGCCAACGACACCTACGTGGGCCCCGCCGCCATCGTGAACGCCCACCGGTTCATCTACGACTCCCGCGACGAGGCCGGCGACGAGCGCCTCGAGATACTCGACGCCCAGTCCGGGGTCTGGAAGTGCCGGACGGCGTTCAACTGCACCGATGCCTGCCCGCGGGGGATCAGGGTCACCGAGGCCATCCAGGAGGTCAAGCGGGCCA
Source organism: uncultured Acidimicrobiales bacterium (assembly GCA_902805665.1). Classification (GTDB taxonomy): domain Bacteria; phylum Actinomycetota; class Acidimicrobiia; order Acidimicrobiales; family AC-14; genus CADCTB01. The sequence continues at coordinate 16,774 of CADCTB010000084.1, read as the reverse complement.
TCGTGCGGCCTCACCCCGAATCCGGATAGGCATGCGGGCTCACTTGCAGGCCGACGCCGACGCCGGCGCTCCCGGTGGAGGGCAGAACCAACCGGACTGCATCCAGCCCACCGGTTCGAAGGCCTGCTAGCACCGCCCGGCGTGGGGGGGGCCTGTGGGGCGGGTCTCCTCCCGACACCCATTCAGAGAGGCCCGACGGAAGTGTTTCCACGCGCCGGAGGCTGCCGTATACTCCGCGGCAGCAAGCGGTCCTTCCCCGTTCCGCCGTCGCTCAAACCACTTGGGGGAGGATTTTTCCCGGGCTGGGGCTCGTAGCTGCGGATCCACCGCGGCGGGGCGTCGGCACGCCGATCTCCTCCCATGTCACCCTTTCCCCGCCGCCCGCTCACCGCCGTCGACCGCCTGCTGTTCGCCGCGCTCGGCGCCGTGGTCCTCCTCGCCGCCTTCGTCGGCCACAACACGCCCGCGGTGCCGAAGGCCACCGCCGGCGTACCGGGACGGTCGGCAGCCACGGTGGACGCGTCCGCCGCCGCCCTCCCGGTCGTGAACCTTCCCGCCGGATCGGCCGAGGTCCTGGCCACGACCGCTCCGGCCACGGTGCTGCAGCCGCAGGCCGCGGCCAAGAAGTGGCTGCCCAGCGGCAAGGGCATGTGGATCTACGAACCGGCGAAGACCGAGGGCGGCAACGTCGACGCCATCGTGGCCAAGGCCAAGGCCACCGGTCTCACCCACCTCTGGGTGCGGATGGGCTCCGCCTGGGACGGCTTCAACGTGGCCCCGTTCGTCGACCGCCTCCTGCCCGCCGCCCACGCCGCCGACATCAAGGTGATCGGCTGGGACTTCCCCAAGTTCGAGCCGGTCGAGGCCGACATCCAGCGGGCCATGACCATGATCCGCCACACCACGCCCGGCGGCCACCGGATCGACGCCTTCTCCCCCGACATCGAGACCCGGGCCGAGGGCACCCGCCTCAGCCCCGAGAACGCCCGCCGCTACGGCTCGCTCCTGCGGGAGGCCGTGGGGGCCGACTACACGCTGATCGTCACCGTGCCCCGTCCGTCCAAGGAGCGGCCGACCCACCCCTACGCCGACATCGTGGCCGGCTACGACGCCATCGCCCCGATGATCTACTGGCTCGATCGCCAGCCCGACACCGACGTGGCCGGCGCCCTCCGCGACCTTGCCAAGTTCAACGTGCCCGTCTACCCGGTCGGCCAGGCGTACGACGGATCTCCGGAAGGTGGGCGCAAGGGCGTTCCTCCTCCCGAGGAGCTCTTCCGCTTCATGCGATTCGCCCAGAACCACGGCGCCGCCGGTGTGTCGTTCTGGTCGTGGCAGGCGGCCAACCAGCCGGCGTGGAACGCCGTCCGCGACGCGATGGAGTTCCGGTCCCCGGAGGCGGCCCGATCCACGCCGGCGGCCTCGGCACGGATCGATTCCGCCCGCGGCGAGCACAGCCCCTGACAGACGCACAGGCTCCACTTCGGTAATTCACAGCCGGGGGTGGCACGCTCGTGTGAATGGCGCCCAAGACCTCGAACCGTCGCTCCGCCAGCCGCACCGAACGCCGGCAGGCGGCGGTGCGCCGGCGCAGGCAGGATGCCGCGGCCCGTACGACGGCCGCCCGCCGCGCCGTCCGTAGGAAGCGAAGGCTCACGGCGATCGCAGCCTTCGCGGTAGTGGTCGCGGTGGTCGGCGCAGGCATCGGCCTGGCCATGCGGGGCGGTGGCGACGATGACGGGCCGTCCCGGGACCTGCGGGCGGCCCGGGTGGCCGGAGCCACCGGGCGGCTGCCCATCGCCGCCTCACCGGCGGCGTACCACGCCGTGTACCGGGCCGAGGTCTACAAGGAGGCGGAGGTGACGGTCTCGACCGAGGAGGTATGGGTCCGGCGACCGTTCGACGGTCGGGTCGCCATCCGTGAAGGCGAGCCCCCCGGCACGGTCGGGCAGTTCGAGGGCCGCTCCACGTTCGGCGTCTACGCCAACTACACAGAAGCTGGAGCGGCGCAGGTGGCCGGCGATGCGCCCACGGTCGCCCTGGGCGACGTCCGCGTGGCCGCCTCGCTCGACCATCTGGTGGCCGAGGGCCTCTTCGTGCCGGGCGACCGCCGCCGGGCGCTCGGTCGTGAGTGCCAGACCTACCGGACCGGGTCGCCGCTGCAGAGCCTGAAGATCACCGCCCCCACCGCCACCGACTACGTCGACGTGTGCCTCGACGAGGCAGGCCTGATCCTGGAGGAGATGGCCGTCGTCGGGGACAAGCTGACCCAACGCCTGACCGCGGTCTCCTTCGAGGTCGACCCGACCCTCGACCCGGCCGGCTTCGTGATCGAGGGCCAGCGGGTCGGCCCCGATAAGGGCGGTGGCGAGGTCACGGAGATCGACCGCTCGGTCGCCCCCTCCGCCGGGTACTGGGCCCTCGACGCTCCTCCGCCCGGCTTCTCCCACCGGGGCCGGTACCTGGTGGCCGGCCAGCAGTCCAGCCACGTCGACGTCTACGTGCGGGGGGTCGACATCGTCACCATCCGCCAGGGCGCCCCCGCCGCGGAACCGGAGCTGACCGACGCCGGGCCCGGCCGCGAGGTCGACGTGGGAGCGCTCGGCACCGGTCAGATGCTCCTGCGGTCGATCGGTCCGACCCTGGTCACGCATCCGGGAGGCGAGGCCTTCGTCCACATCGCCGGCACGCTGGCCCCCGGCGATCTCCAGGCCATCGCCGCCGGGCTACGGCGGAGCTGAGAGCCCCGCAGGGACGAACCACTCGGCCCATCCATGGCCGTTCCGGCCTCCGGGGGTCTCATACCGGCACACGGCCCGGGCCAGTCGCCCGGCGCCCGGTAGCAGGACCGGCGCCTGCGACACGGCGACGCCGGTCACCTCCTCCTCCCCGGCCGCAAAGGCGAGGGAGCGCATCCGGCCCGCCTCGTCGCACGCCACGACCACATCGGTCGACGAGAACACCGTCCCGTCGTCGAGCCGGCCGGCCGCCCATCCCGACGGCTCGGCCGCCGACCGGTCGCCCCAGAGGTGGATGCGGGTGCCCGATCCGTCGAGGGAGAAGCGCTCGGCGCCGACCAGCACGTCGCCGTGCACGTTGCAACCCTGCCAGTAGCCCCGCTCAGGCCCAGGCCAGGCGACACACGGGGCGGTGGCCTCCCACTCGACGTCGAGCCCCAGCGCCCAGGGGTCGCCCCTCTCCCTCCCCCACGCCTCGAGCGGGTCGTCCAGGGCCACGCCGAAGGCCTCGAGGCCCACGCTCCAGTGGTCGAGCGGCGTCTCGCACACCAGCTCGGTCCAGAGCCCCGACGCCCGGACCTCCAGCCCCCGCCCGGTCGGCATGGGGACCTCGTGGTCCCGGACGGTCACCAGCGTCGGTCCGCCGCCGACCATGCCCGCCCAGAACCACGCTGTCCCCTCGCCCGGGCGCAGGGTGAGCTTCACGTACCCGGCCAGCCTCCCGTCGCCCGCCACGAAGTCGAGGTACCACGACTCTTCCCAGTGCCGCCCCGCCCCTGGCCGGTGCGGACGCTCGTCCGCCGGCGGGATCTGGTCGGCCACCATGCCAAGCGACGGTAATGGGCGAGACTGGGAGCCATGAGGTTCCTGAGCCCCGAGTGGCTCGAGCACATGAGGGTGGCGACGGCGACCGCGTCGACCGTCGTGGCCGTCAGCGTGCACCAGCGCGTCACGGGGGGCCCGGACGGCGACGTGGAGTACACCATGCGGCTGGGCGACGGCGCAGTGCGGGTGGAGCCGGGACCGGCCTCGCCGCCGGCCGACGTCGAGCTCAGTTCCGACTACGCCACGGCCGCCGCCATCAACCAGGGCCGGATGAGCCCGGCCTCGGCCTTCGCCGCCGGCCGCCTCCGGGTGGGCGGGGCGGTCAGCTCACTCGTCAGCCACCAGGAGGCCTTCGCGGAGGTCGGAAAGCTGCTCGCCCGCGTGGCCGAGGCGACCACCTACTGATCATGGCGACCTACTACGACCTCCTCGGGGTAGAGCCGACCGCCAGCCTCGACGAGATCCAGCGCGCCTACCGGCTCCTGGCCCTCCGTCACCACCCCGACGTGGCGCCCGACGCCGACCAGTCGACCATGGCGGCGATAAACGGGGCCTGGTCGGTGCTGAGCGACCCCGGCCGGCGCCGCAGCTACGACGAGGCCCTCGGCCGGCCCGAGGCCGCCCGGCCCACTCCCCCGCCCCGGCCGGAGTCGGGTTGGCAGCCGCTGGAGTACGACGACGACGACGTCGACCCCGAGGATCTGAGTGACGACCCCTACACGGTCGTCGAGCGCCGGCCGTCCGACATGCTGGTCATGACACCGGTCCTGTTGGCGGTCGGTGCAGTCGCCCTCTTCTTCCTGAGCATCATGGCCGGCTCGAACGGTCTCCGGACGTTCTCGATGCTCCTCATCCCGCTCGCCGGTGTCGGTTTCGTGCTGGCCCCCCTCATCGTGATGCTCAGGTCACGCAGCCGCTGACGACCACTATGTTCAGTCTTCGCATACTCTCCGAACTATGAGGGACGGGCAGGCGCTCACCGAGGCGCGGGGCGCTCCTGCGCCCACCGACGACCCGATCCCGCCCGTCCGGTCGCGGTGGTGGCGCCGGCCGTGGTGGCTGGGGGCGTGCGTCGTCGTGCTGGTGTGTGCGGCGCTCCTGGCCGTCAACCTGCTGCGGCCGGCGGACGAGCCGGCGCCCAGCGCGGCCGACGTCGACGGCATGGTCGACAAGAAGGTCGACGAGGCCATCGCCGCCATGCAGGGCATGCCGCCGGCCAGCGTGGCGGTGTACGACGCGATCCGTCCCCCGCTCGTGGTCATCCGTTCGGAGCGCAACGGCCTTCGGGGGCCCGGATCGGGAATCGGTTCCGGTGTCATCGTCAACGCCAGTGGAGACATCCTCACCTCACTGCATGTCGTTCAGGATGCAGTCAGCATCAGGGTCTCGTTCTCGGACGGCACCGAATCGCCGGCCACGTTGAAGTCGGCCGACGCCGACCACGACATTGCGGTGCTGGCCCCGGCCAGGTTGCCCCAGGTGGTGGTGCCGGCCGTCCTCGGTGGCGGCGCCCGGGTGGGCGACGAGGCGTTCGCCGTCGGGCATCCGCTGGGCCTGGTGGGCTCGCTCTCGGCCGGGGTCATCTCGGGCCTCGACCGCTCCTTCCCGCTTCCCAACGGGAAGACCATCGGAGGCATGATCCAGTTCGACGCAGCCGTCAACCCCGGCAACTCCGGCGGCCCGCTTCTCAACCGGGACGGCCAGGTGATCGGCATCGTGACCGGCCTGGCCAACCCGGGAGGCGACGACGAGTTCATCGGCATCGGCTTCGCCGTCCCCATCGCCACCGCCGGAGGGGCGGCGGGAGCTCCGGCTCGATGAGCGTCCGGCGGGACGGGTCGAGCGAGGCGCCCGAAGCCTCGCTCGAAGAGGTGCTGTACCAGGTGAAGCGCGTCATCGTCGGGCAGGACGTCCTGCTCGAGCGCATGGTCGTCGCCCTGCTCGCCCGTGGCCACCTCCTCGTCGAGGGGGTTCCCGGCCTGGCCAAGACACTGGCCGTCAAGACCATGGCCGACGCCCTCGGCGTGGAGTTCCAGCGCATCCAGTTCACCCCCGACCTGGTGCCGGCCGACATCGTCGGCACGCGGATCTACAACCAGAAGCTCGGCGAGTTCCAGGTGTCGCTCGGACCGATCTTCGCCAACCTGGTGCTGGCCGACGAGATCAACCGGGCCCCGGCCAAGGTCCAGAGCGCGCTCCTCGAGGCCATGCAGGAACGGCAGGTCACCATCGGTCGGGAGACCCATCCGCTGCCGGTCCCGTTCCTGGTCATGGCCACCCAGAACCCCATCGAGTCCGACGGCACCTATCCCCTGCCCGAGGCGCAGGTCGACCGGTTCATGCTGAAGGTGCTGGTCGACTACCCCACCGGCACCGAGGAGTTCGTGATCGTCGAGCGCATGGTCGGCGGGCTCGAGGCGGTGCAGAGCGTCATGGGCGGCGAGCAGCTGTCAGCCCTGCAAAGGGCGACGCAGGCCGTCTTCGTCGACCCGGCGCTGATCGAGTACGCCGTCCGGGTGTCCAGCGCCACCCGGGACCTGCCGGCGGTCGGGCTGGGCGACATGGCCCGCTACGTCACCTACGGGGTGAGTCCACGGGCCTCGATCTACATGGTCCTCGCCGCCCAGGCGCTCGCCCTGGTGCGGGGTCGGGAGTACGCACTGCCCGAGGACGTGCACGCCATCGCCCCCGACGTCCTGCGCCACCGGCTTGTGCTCTCCTACGAGGCGCTGGGCGACAACGTGACCTCCGAAGACGTCCTCGGCGCCATCCTGCGCGCGATCCCCGTCCCTGAGGTCGTGCTACGGGAACGGAGCACCGGTTCAACGGCCGGCGACAGGAAATGGGCACCACCGCCCCGCTGACGGCGTTGGATGGCGGCTCTCCGCCGACCGCGCCGGATGGCGGCTCTCCGCCGACCGCGCCGGATGGCGGCTCTCCGCCGACCCCCGACCGGGTCCTCCGCCGGCTCGAGTGGCACGTGATCCGACGCCTCGACGGACGGCTGCAGGGGAACTACCGCACGCTTTTGCGCGGCCACGGCACCGACTTCCGGGACGTGCGGGAGTACGAGACCGGCGACGATGTCCGCCACATCGACTGGAACGTCACCGCCCGCATGGACGAGATGTTCGTGCGGCAGTACGCCGAGGACCGGGAGCTGACGGTCTGGCTGTTGCTCGACCACTCGCCGTCGATGGGCTTCGGCCCCGTCGACCGGACCAAGGAGCGCGTCCTCTGCGAGGTGGCGGCGACCATCGCCCAGCTGTTCGTCCGGGGCGGCAACCGGGTCGGCGCCGTCGTCTACGACAACGACAGGACGACCACCATCCCGGCCCGGCAGGGGCGCAACCAGGTGCTCCTTCTGATCAGAGAGCTGCTCCGGCCGGTGAGTGGTCGGGGCCCGGTGACCGACCTCCGCAAGCTGCTCGACATAGCGAGTCGCACCATCCGCCGCAGGTCACTCGTGGTGCTGATCTCCGACTTCATCAGCGAGCCGGGATGGGAGCGCTCGCTGCTGCGGCTCACGGAGCGGCATGAGGTCGTGGGCGTCCGGCTGGTGGACCCCCGGGAGTTCGAGCTGCCCGACGCCGGGCTCCTGGTGGTCGAGGACGCGGAGACGGGCGAGCAACTCATGGTGGACTCGAGCGATCCCGTGTTCCGGGGCCGGCTCCGTGAAGCCGGCGAGCAGCGGGAACGGGAGGTGCGTGACACGGCCCGGCGCGCCGGAGTCGATCTCCACGTGATCTCCACCGACGACGACCTCGTCTCGGCGTTCGTCCGTATCGTCGAGTCCCGCAAGCGGCCGAGGCGCTGATGACGTTCCGCTCCCCGTGGATGCTGGTTCTGCTGCTGCTGGTCCCGGCCATGGTGGCTGCGTATGTCTCCGCCCGCCGCCGCCGCTCGCAGCGGGCCGCCGCGCTGTCACAGCAGGGGCTGGTGACGACGTCGTTCCAGTCCCGGGCCCGCATACGGCGGCACGTACCGTTCGCGCTTTTCGCGGCGGCGCTGACCGTGCTCGTCGTCGGCACGGCCCGACCCATGACCACGGTGAAGACGCCCCAGCGGGAGGGCACGGTGATCCTGGCCATCGACGTGTCCAACAGCATGAAGGCGGACGACATCAAGCCGTCCCGCCTCGAGGCGGCCAAGGGCGCGGCGCGGGCCTTCGTGAAGACCCAACCGTCAGTCGTCCGCATCGGCGTGGTGGCGTTCGGCGACGGCGCAGTCGTCGTGCAGCCACCGACGACCGAACACGCCGACGTGGTCAGGTCGATCGACCGCTTGACCATCGAGGGCGGGACGTCGCTGGGCCAGGCGCTCGTCACCTCGCTCAGCGCCATCGCCGGCAAGCCGGTGACCATCGATGTGGAGGCGCTGGCCAACGACTCGGCGCAGGTCGTCGACATCGGCTTCTTCGGATCCGCGACGGTGGTGCTGCTTACCGACGGCGAAGAGACCAGCCGGCCGGATCCGGTCTCGGTGGCCGAGGTGGCCTCAGTGGCCGGCGTCCGGGTCCACACCGTGGGTATCGGCACGCTGCAAGGCACGGTGGTGGACGTCGACGGCTTCAGTGTGGCGACGGCGTTGAACAGAGACCTGCTCGAGGAGGTCGCCTCGATCACCGACGGTTCGTATCACGAAGGCGACGACGCAGCCGGCCTCGAGGCGATCTCCGAGACCATCGACCTGCGGTTCAAGATCGTGACGGAGGACACCGAGGTCACCGGCCTGTTCTCGGCGGCGGGGATTGCGCTGCTCCTCGCGGGAGCGTTGCTCTCCGTCCTGTGGTTCGGACGGGTGGTCTGACCGTGACGTTCACGTGGCCGCTGGCCCTGCTGCTGACCCTCGCCATCCCGATCGTGCTCGGCGCCTACCTGCTGGCGATGCGACGCCGGCGGAAGCAGGCGGTGAGCTACTCGAGCGTCGCCCTGCTGCGCTCGGTGCTGCCGCGGCGGTCGCGCTGGCGGAGGCACCTCCCCCTCGCCATGCTCCTCGCCAGCCTCGCCGTGCTGGCCGTCGCTGCGGCCCGGCCCCAGCTGACCCGCAACGTTCCCATCGGTCGGACGTCGATCATCCTCGCCCTCGACGTATCGCTCTCCATGTGCGCGACCGACGTCGACCCGAACCGTCTGGCCGTCGCGCAGCAGGCCGCCCGCGACTTCGTCGAGAACCAGCCGGCCGGCTCCCGGATGGGGCTCGTCGTCTTCTCGGGGTTCGCACAGCTCGCCGTCCCACCGACAACCGACCACCAGGTGCTGGTGGAGGCCATCGACGGGCTCACGACGGGGCGGGGCACCGCCATCGGGACCGCCATGCTGAAGGCGCTCGACGCGATCGCGGAGGTCAACAGCGAGGTCGCACCGGTGGGCGATGCGGCCGCGAGCGCTGCCGGGGGCGGGTCGCCCGTCGGGCCCGGGAGTCCCGGTGCGCCACCACCCCCATCCCGTCCGGCCGGCGCCGGGGGATTCGTGCCCGACATCGTCGTGCTGCTCACCGACGGCGCCAACACGCGGGGGATCGCTCCGCTCGACGCGGCCACCCTTGCGGTGGAGCGACGTGTCCGGGTGTACACGATCGGGTTCGGCACCGCCCAGCCGGTGTCCCTGATGTGCTCCTTGCAGCAGCTGGGCGGGGACCTGCAGCGGGGCTCGCTGGGGAGCGGTTTCGGGGCGGGGGGCGGGTTCCGAGCCGGAGGCGGGGGCCGCTCGCCTCTGCAGGCCGACTACGGGACACTGCAACGGGTCGCAGACGAGACCGGTGGCGCCGCCTACACCGCCGAGGACGCCGCCCAGCTCGGCAGAGTCTTCGCCGACCTACCGAAGGACGTCACCGTCCAGAAGCGCCTCCAGGAGGTGAGCGCGCCGTTTGTCGCCCTCGGCGCCCTGCTGGCGGCGGCCGCCATCGGCGCCTCGATCCGTTGGAGCGCGTACCCGTAGGAGGGCGACGCCACGGTCTACAGGCGCAGGACCTCGTCCTGCTTGCCCCGCACGGCCTCTGCCGCCGTGCGCAGGGCGGCGAGCTCGTCCGAGGTGAGGTCCAGCTCCACGACCTCCTGCACGCCCTCACGGCCGAGCCGGGCCGGGACGCCGACGTACACACCCTCGATCCCGTAGGCGCCGTCGACCCACGCGCTCACGGGATGGACGTCGTTCGTGTCCTGGGCGACGGCGCGCACCATCGTCTCGGCCGCGGCCGCCGGGGCGAAGTAGGCGGAGCCGGTCTTGAGCAGGGCGACGATCTCGGCTCCGCCGTCACGCGTCCGCTGCACGATCTCGGCGATGGAGGCGTCGTCGAGCGCCTCGGCGAGGGGCCGCCCACCCACGGTGGCCAGAGACGGCACGGGCACCATGGTCTCGCCGTGTGACCCGAGGGTGATGGCCTTCACCTCCCGAGCGGGGACCCCGAGCCGTTCGGCCACGAAGTGCCGGAAGCGCGACGAGTCGAGGAGCCCGGCCTGGCCCATCACCCGGCTCTTGGGAAGCTCCGACACCGCCGCGGCGAGCGCGGTCATCTCGTCGAGCGGGTTGGAGACGACGATGAGCACGGCGTCCGGAGAGGCAGCCACGAGGCGGCGGGTGACATCGGACACGATGCGGGCGTTCGTCTCCAGCAGATCCATCCGGCTCATTCCCGGCTTACGAGGGACACCGGCGGTGATGACGCAGACGTCGGAGCCTGCCGTCTCGTCGTAACCGTTGGTCCCCGTGACACGCGTCTCGAACGAGGCGAGCGGGCGACTCTGCATCAGGTCGAGGGCCAGGCCCTGCGGCTTGCCCTCCACGATGTCCGTGAGCACGACGTCATCCGCGTACCCCGCCTCGGCCACCCGCAGGGCCAACGTCGACCCGTAGAAGCCGGCCCCGGCAATGCTGACCTTCATGGTGTCTCTCGGTCGCTGCGCTCGCCGGCCCTCGAGGGCCCGCCCGCAGAAACCTCCGCTGCGCTCCGGCAAGGCCGGCGGGCCCGGCCGGCGTGCTCGCTCATGGTGTCTAGAGCCGTTCGACGATCGCGGCGGCGAACTCCGAGGTCTTGACCTCGGTGGCGCCCTCGGTGAGACGGGCGAAGTCGTAGGTGACGATCCGGTCGGCGATGGTGGCTTCGAGGGCCCGGATGACGTCGGCCGCCGCCTCGTCCCAACCCAGGTGCTCGAGCATGAGGACGCCCGAGAGCAGCAGCGAGCCGGGGTTCACCTTGTCCTGGCCCGCGTACTTGGGGGCCGTGCCGTGGGTCGCTTCGAAGATTCCGTGGCCGGTCACGTAGTTGATGTTGGCGCCGGGGGCGATGCCGATCCCCCCGACCTGGGCGGCCAGCGCGTCGGACGCATAGTCGCCGTTGAGGTTGGTGGTGGCGATGACGTCGAACTCCTCGGGCCGGGTCAGCACCTGCTGGAGGAAGATGTCGGCGATGGTGTCCTTGACCAGGATGCGGTCGCCCGGCTTGCCTCCGCAGTCGTCCCAGCCCACGGCCACATCGGCGAACTCCTCGCGCACCAGCTCGTAGCCCCAGGACTGGAAGGCACCCTCGGTGAACTTCTGGATGTTGCCCTTGTGCACGAGGGTGACCGACTTCCGTCCCTTGCGGACGGCGTACTCGATAGCGGCCCGGATGAGCCGCTTCGAGCCGGTGATCGATATCGGCTTGATGCCGATTCCCGAGTCCTCCCGGATGTCCCAGCCGTACTCGCTCTTGCAGTGCTCGATGAGGCGCTTGACCTCCGCCGTTCCCTGCTCGAGCTCCATGCCGGCGTAGACGTCTTCGGTGTTCTCCCGGAAGATCACCATGTCGACCTTCTCCGGGTGCTTCACCGGCGACGGCACGCCGGTGAACCAGCGCACCGGGCGCAGGCACACGTAGAGGTCGAGGATCTGGCGCAGGGCGACGTTGAGACTGCGGATACCGCCGCCCACGGGCGTGGTCAGTGGCCCCTTGATGCCGACGACGTGCTCACGGAACGAGGCCACCGTCTCGTCGGGCAGCCAGGAGCCGGTCTCGTCGAAGGCCTTCTGCCCGGCCAGCACCTCGACCCACTCGATCCGCTTGCCCCGCTTGGCGATCGCCGCGTCGAGGACCAGCTGCGCGGCCGGCCAGATGTCGACCCCCGTGCCGTCGCCCCGGATGAACGGGATGATCGGCTCGTCGGGCACATGCAGCGTTCCGTCAGCCGCGGCGGTGATCTTCTCAGGCATCTGCGAAGACTAGTGACCGGCGCTCCGGGTGCATTCCGCGTCGTGATTTCGCGGGATCACGGCCGGATCACGACCGGGAATGCACCCAGGCGTCGACGAGCTCGGCCAGGATCGGCAGGCGCACGGCGCCCGACGTCAGCACTGCGTCGTGGAACCCGCGGATGTCGAAGGCGTCGCCCAGACGGGACCGGGCCGACTCCCGTAGGCGGAGGATCTCCCGCTGGCCCAGCTTGTAGGCAAGGGCCTGACCGGGCATGCCGATGTAGCGGTCGACCTCCACCGTGACCTCTTCCACCGACACCGGCGTGTTGACGGCCATGAAGTCGATGGCCTGCTGGCGGGTCCAGCCCAGGGCGTGCAGGCCGGTGTCGACGACGAGCCGGCAGGCCCGGATGGAGTCGGCGGCGAGCATGCCGATGCGCTCCATGTCGTTGCGGTAGAGGCCCATGTCCTCGGCCAGGCGCTCGGAGTACAGGCCCCATCCCTCGACGTAGGCCGTGTTGGCCAGCGAGAAGCGCCGGAAGCGGGGCACGTCGGTCAGCTCGGTGGCGATGGCCAGCTGCAGGTGGTGGCCGGGGATGGCTTCGTGGAAGGCGATCGACGCGGTCTCGTACCGGGCCTTGTCCTCGGGGCGGTGGGTGTTCACGTAGTAGGTGCCGCCGCGGGAGCCGTCGCCGGCCGGAGGGAAGTAGTAGGCGCTCGGCGAATCGGCGGCCAGGAACTCCGGCACCTCCTCGATCGCGCAGTCCGACTGGGGCAGGCGCCCGAACCACCCGCCCATCGCCGCCTTCCCGGACTCGAACGCGTCCCGGGCGTCGTCCATGATCTCCTGGCGGGTCGTGTAGCGGAGCGCCGGGTCGGTCCGCAGCCGGTGGAGCACCGCCGCCGGGTCGGACAGGCCGAACAGCCGGCCACCGACCTCGGCGTACTCCGCGGGGAGCTTCTCGGCCACCTCCTGCATGCCGATCAGGTGGATCTCCTCCGGCGCCAGCTCGAGGGTGGTGTGGTGGGACACGAGGGTGGCGTAGATCTGTGCGCCGTCGTCGAGCCAGGCCAGGCCGCAGTGGTCGTCGTCTCGGGCCACCGGCAGGAGACGGGCGCTGAGGGTGTCGGCCATGCGCCGGTACGCGGGCCGGACCTCCTCCTCGACCACCCGCTGCAGCTCGGTCCGGTCCCAGTCCTCCGGTGCGCCGACGGTGGCGAACACGTCGGTCTGGAGGGGCGACGCCAGGTACCCCTCGATCATGTTCACCGACCGGGACACGCAGACCTCGGCCGGCGTCCGGCGGGCCGACGCGCCGTCGATGAACCGCTCGGCGGCCTGCTCGAGGGCCCGTGGGATCTGCCGGAAACGCTCGACGAGCATGTTGGCCGATGCCTCGTCGGGCGCCGCCATGACGGGCACCGCCTGCATCAGCTCGATGTGGAACCCCGTCATCTGATCCGACTGCAGCTCGACGAGGCGCTGGTCGATCGCCGTCATGGCGTCATCGAGCTCGGCCGCCAGCAGCCCGACGGTCACGAGGTCGTCGGTCTCGAGCCCACCACGGGGGACGCCTTCCAATCGGGTCCGGAGTGACGCCCAGCGCTGCCGCAGCTCTTGTTCGGCATCCGCCGAGAGGTCCTCCAGCCGGTCGTCGTACCGGTGGTCCCCGAGCAGTGTGGCGGTGCTGGGGCCGGCCTCCAGCACCGTCTCCCAGTACTCCTCGGCCAGGTTCCGCAGCGTCTCGTCGGGCATCGGGTCAAGCTACCCGGGTCACCGGACGCCGGTGATCTGCTCCACCCACTCGATGGCGAAGTAGACGACGAACATCCCGGCGACCACCCACAACAGGGGATGAACCTCGCGGGCCCGGGCGCCCACCAGCCTGATGACTGCGTAGGACACGAACCCCGCGCCGATCCCGTTGGTGATCGAGAAGGTGAACGGCATGAGGACGATCGTCAGGAAGGCGGGAATCGCCAGCGAGTAGTCGTCCCAAGGGATGTCCTTGACCCTCGTCATCAGCAGGAAGCCGACGACCACCAAGGCGGGCGACGCGGCCTCGTACGGCACGATGCTCACGAGTGGCGTGAGGAACAGGGCGCCCAGGAACAGCACGCCGGTGACCACGCTGGCCAGGCCGGTGCGGGCGCCGTCGCCCACCCCGGCCGCCGACTCGATGTAGGTGGTGTTCGACGAGGCCGACGCCGCGCCTCCCGCGACGGCAGCGAGAGAGTCGACAAGGAGAACAGGGCCGGCGCCCGGGAGCTGGCCGTCGTCGTCGAGCAGGTCACCCTGGGCGCCGACGCCAACCACCGTGCCCATGGTGTCGAAGAAGTCGGCGAGCATGAGCGTGAACACGAGGAGAAGGGCGCTGACCACGCCCACCGCCGCGAAGCTGCCCCCCAGGCTGAACTCGCCGAGCAACCCGAAATCGGGCGTCGACACCAGCTTGTCGGGTAGGGCCGGAACGTTCAGGCTCCAGCCGCGGGCGTTGTACGGCTGGCCCGGGACGATCTGGGCGCCGACGTCGACGATCGCGTTCAACACGACGGCGAACACCGTCGAGCCCACGATGCTCAACAGAATCGCGGCCCGCACCTTCCGGGCCACGAGCACGATGGTGACCAGCAGGCCGACGACGAACACGAGCGTCGGCCATCCCACCAGCCGGCCGCCCACACCCAGCCCCACCGGCACCGGTGACGACGCGGCGTCCGGGATCCGGCGGACGAAGCCGGCATCGACGAAGCCGATGAAGGCGATGAACAGGCCGATGCCGACGGCAATGGCGTTCTTGAGCGCCAGCGGCACCGCGGCGAACACCGACTGGCGCACGCCGGCCAGGACAAGCGCGGTGATCACCAACCCTTCGAGGACGACGACGCCCATGGCCGCCGGCCACGACATCTGGGCGGCCAGCTGGAACGCCACCACCGCGTTGAGCCCCAGTCCGGCGGCCACTGCGAACGGGTACCGACCGACCACGCCCATGAGGATGGTCATGACGGCAGCCACAAGCGCGGTGGCGCTGGCCACCTGGCCGATGTCCAGGCGTCGTCCGGCGACATCCGCGGCGCCGGCCAGCACCAGGGGGTTGAGCACCACGATGTAGGCCATGGTGAAAAAGGTGGCCACCCCGCCGCGGACCTCCGTGCGGACGGTCGACCCCCGTTCCTCCACATGGAAGTACCGCATCAGCCGGCTGGTCGTCGCGGTGCCGCCTCGATCCTCCACCGACTAGTCCTACCCAGCCGCGCCTTCCTCGATGGTTACCTTGTGGGTCCGTCCCTACCTTGCGAGGCGGCGTCGCTGGGCGGCGAGCCAGGGACGGGCCCGGCGCTGGCCGCCCCGCCGGGCGATTTCGGCGGTCAGTTCCTCCAGCGTCCGTACCAGGCGGGCCCGGTCGACCGGCCACCCCCGGCGCTCACACTCGTCCGCCCAGTCGCCGAGCGACGCGTGCCCCCGCTGGCCGTTGCACCGCCGGCAGGCCGCCACCTCGTTCTCCAGCCACGACGGGCCGCCCTTGAGCCGGGGCACCAGGTGCTCCGTCGTCGCCCGGACCAGGCCCTCGAACCGCCGGCCGCACCACACACACGTCGGCCCGTCGCGCTCGAGTATCTGCTCGAGCCGCTGGCTGCGATTGGCCTGGGCCACGTGCACACGTCAAGCATGCCCCGGCGCGCCGACGCGGTCACCGCAGGTCGGCGCCCTCCGGATCGAACTGACGCCGGAGAGAGAAGGCGTGCGGGGTCGGTCCGTGCAGCCGCAGATGCGCGAGTCTGCGGAGCCCCTCCTCGACCGACGGCAGCTCGCCGTCGTCGATCCACCACATGGCCGTGGTGAACCCGCCGATCGGGACGAACCACCGGCTGCGCCGCTGCATGAAGAGGGCGTGCCCGCTGCGGTAGACGTACTGCTGGAGCGCCTCGAAATGCGTCCAGACCGAGAGGGTGACGATCACCTCGTCATCACCCAGGTGGCCGAAGGTGACCGGCCCGTGCTGGGGCGGCAACCGCCAGACGAAACCGGGGCTTTTGTCGGCCAGCCAGTTCACGTCGTCGACAACCTTGACGAACCCGGCCATCACCGGGTGGTCCAGCGGCGCCTGCGGCAGGGCCACGTTCACCTGGGCGAGCTGCACAGCCTCAGTGCTCGCCGGGGCCCGGCTGGCCGAGCATGTCTCTGATGGCCTCCCTGCTGGGGTTGGCCGGCGCCACCTTGGAGAACCGCTGCCAGGCCGCCTGCCGGGTGGTGCCCACCGCCTCGCCGATCTCCTCCCACGTCCGGCCCTGGGCCCGGGCCGCCCGCACCGCCTTGTCCTGCACCTCGAACAGGTAGCGCTGGTACGTGCCGGCCAAGCGGAGGACCTCCATCGGGTCGGGGTCGCTGGAACGGATCAACCGCTCCCAGGCTTCCCATGTTCCGGGGCGCTCCGCCATCCGACAATGGTGTGACCTTCAGTGGCGCCTGTCAAGGGACCTTTACGTCCAACGGGTGACAGAGTGCGGCATGCGCCGGATGACGGTGGACGAGCGACGAGCCCGCCTTGCGGTGCGCCACCGGCTGGCCCCGAGTGCCCGCACCGACGATCCGGTCGCCATCGCCGAAGGGATGGTGGCGCTCCACGCCACCGATCCGTCGACGGTGTTCCTATCAACCGCCGCACGCATGGCCACGCCCGCGGTCGAGCCGCTCGAACGCTCCCTGTACGACGACCGGCGACTCGTGCGCACGCTGTGCATGCGTCGCACGATGTTCGTGCTGCCCGTGCCGATGGTGCCGGTGGTCCAGGCCGCGTGCACCGACGCGCTGGTCACCGGCGAACGGAAGCGCACCCTGGCCATGCTGGAGCAGAACGGTGTGGCGGACCCCGACGCCCACCTTCGGGCGCTGGAGGAGGCCACCGTGGCCGCCATCGAGCAACACGGCGAGATCACCGGCGCCGAGCTGTCCAGGGTCGTGCCGGGGCTGCGCCAGCAGCTGCTGGTCGGGAAGGGGACGAAGTGGGAGGGCATGATCGGCCTCACGACCCGTGT
>CADCTB010000083.1 GCA_902805665.1 uncultured Acidimicrobiales bacterium | reverse complement strand
TTCGGCGCCCCTGGCGCCGGTGGTGGCTTCACCCGACCCGGCGCACCCAGCGGCGGCCCCGGCCGTCCCGGGGGCCCCGGTGGCGGCCCCGGCCGTCCTGGTGGCGGACCCGGAGGCCCTCCCGGTCGCGGCGGTCCCGGGCAGGGGCGGCGCCCACCGCAGCGCCGCCGCCGCCGTCGTCGCAGCTTCGAGGAGCTGGAGCCGACCCAGGCCACCAACTACACCCGATCAGACGCCCCCGTCCCCGAGGGCGAGATCGTCATCGAGCGGGGGGCCAGCGCCCAGGACCTCGGTCCGAAGCTGAACCGCACTGCGGCCGACGTCGTCCGCTTCCTGCTCCAGCAGGGCGAGATGGTCACCGCCACCCAGTCCCTGACCGACGACATGATCGAGCTGTTCGCAGCCGAGGTCGGCGCCGACGTCCTGCTGGTCGAGCCGGGCCAGGAGGAGGAGGTCAAGCTCAGTGAGCTGCTCCGCGACGACGACGACGACGAGGCCGACCTTCGGCCCCGTCCGCCCGTCATCACCGTCATGGGCCACGTCGACCATGGCAAGACCAAGCTGCTCGACCGAATCCGTGAGGCCAACGTCGTCGCCGGCGAGGCCGGTGGCATCACCCAGCACATCGGCGCCTACCAGGCGGTCAAGGACGGCCGGCTGATCACCTTCATCGACACCCCCGGCCACGAGGCGTTCACCGCCATGCGGGCCCGGGGGGCCGAGGCCACAGACATCGTCGTGCTCGTCGTGGCCGCCGACGACGGCGTCATGCCCCAGACCGTCGAGGCGCTCAACCACGCCAAGGCGGCCGACGTGCCCATCGTGGTGGCCATCAACAAGATCGACCGCGAGGAGGCCGACCCCAACCGCGTGCGCCAGGCCCTCTCCGAGCACGGCCTCGTGCCCGAGGAGTGGGGCGGCGACACGATCATGGTCGAGGTCTCCGCCCTCCAGAACATGGGCGTCGACGACCTGCTCGAGCAGCTCCTGGTCGTCGCCGACCTCGAGGAGCTGGTGGCCAACCCCGAGGGGCGGGCCCAGGGCGTGGTCCTGGAAGCCCAGCTCGACAAGGGCCGGGGCCCGGTGGCCACCGTGCTGGTCGAGCGGGGCATGCTCCGGGTCGGCGACCCCATGGTGGCCGGTGCCGCGTGGGGCCGGGTCCGGGCGCTCATCGACGACAAGGGCGACAACGTCAAGGAGGCATCGCCCTCCATGCCCGTGCAGGTGCTCGGCCTGTCCGACGTGCCCAGCGCCGGCGACGACTTCCGGGTCGCCCCCGACGACAAGACGGCGAAGGTCGTGGCCGAGGCCCGCAGCCAGCGCTACCGGCTCCGCGGCATGCGCCAGCTCCCCTCGCTGCACGTCGGCGGCGGCGCCCGCCTCGAGGACCTGTTCGAGCAGATCCAGCGAGGCGAGCAGGCCACCCTCAACCTGATCCTCAAGGCCGACGTCAACGGGTCGCTCGAGGCCCTCACCGAGAGCCTGAAGCGCCTGGAGCGCGACGAGGTCAAGCTGGCCTTCGTGCACCGGGCCGTCGGTGGGATCACCGAGAACGACGTGCAGCTGGCGTCCGCCTCGAACTCCACCATCATCGGTTTCAACGTCCGTCCCGACCGCAAGGCCCGGGATCTGGCCGAGCACGAAGACGTCGACATCCGCACCTACCAGATCATCTACGGGGTCCTCGAGGACGTCGAGAAGGCCATGGTCGGCCTGCTCAAGCCCGAGTTCGAGGAGGTCGTCACCGGCGAGGCCGAGGTCCGCGAGGTCTTCCGGGTCCCCCGCATCGGTGCGGTGGCCGGCTGCTACGTGCGGAACGGGGCCATCACCCGGAACTCCAAGGTCCGCTTCCTCCGGGAAGGGGTCATCATCTGGACCGGCACCATCACGTCGCTGCGCCGCTTCAAGGACGACGTGCGTGAGGTGGCCGCCGGCTTCGAGTGCGGCATCGGCCTGTCGGACTTCCAGGACCTCAAGGGCGGGGACATCATCGAGACCTACGAGGAGCGGGAGATCGCCCGCACCTAGGGCCCCTGCACGTCGCCCATGCACGTGGCAATCGTGCAGCTCGAACTGCACATCCCCACCAGCCGATCGCTCAAGGAGAAGCGGGCCGCATTGCGACCGATCGTCGAGGGCATCCGCCACCGGTTCCAGATATCGGTGGCGGAGGTCGGCTACCAGGACAAGTGGCAGCGGGCTCTCATCGGCATGGCCGTGGTGTCCGACTCCTACGGCCACGCGGTCGAGGTGGTGGACAACGTGGAGCGCTGGGTGTGGAGCAAGCCCGAGGTCGAGGTCTGCCGCTTCGAGACGACCTGGGCGGACGGGCAGTGAGCCCCAAGCGGGCGCCCCGGATGGACCGGGTCAACCAGGTGGTCCAAGAGGTGCTGGGCGACGAGTTGGAGCTCATCGACGACGAGCGGCTAGAACTGGTCACGATCACGGGTGTGCGGGTCGAGCCCGGGCTGAGTCATGCCGTGGTCTGGTTCTCGTCCCTGTCGAGGGGCGACCCGGAGGGAGTGGCTGTGGCACTCGGGGAGCACCGCATCCGGTTCCAGGGGGCGATCGCCCGCCAGCTGCGCCTCCGCGGCACTCCGCTGCTCTCGTTCGTTCCCGACCCAGCTATAGCCTCCGGGTCTAGAGTGGAAGAACTCCTACGAGATCTCCACAGGAACGAGGACGACGGCTCATGAGCGTCGGTTCAACACTCGAGCAGGCCGCGGCCGCCATCGCTTCGGCGCCGTCGCTGGCGCTGGCCTGTCATCACACTCCCGACGGCGATGCGCTGGGCTCCATGCTCGCCGTGCACCACCTGGCCCTGGCCCACGGCAAGCAGTCGGTGGCCTCCTGGCCCGAGCCGTTCCCGGTGGCCCCGCACTACGAGTTCCTTCCCGGCCTCGACCTGGCCACCAAGCCGGCCGACTTCCCGCCCGAGCCCGACCTCATGATCACCTTCGACTGCGGGTCCATCGGTCGCCTGGCCGAGCTGGGGGAGCCGGCCCAGCGGGCCCACCAGCTCATCGTGGTCGACCACCACGCCACCAACGACGGGTACGGCACCATCAACCTCATCGACCCGGAGGCCGCAGCCTCGGCCGTGGTCGTGCGCCGGCTGCTCGACCGCCTCGGCTGGGAGCTCACCCGCGAGGCGGCCCAGTGCCTGTACACCGGCCTGATCTGCGACACCGGCCGGTTCCAGTACGAGAGCACCACGCCGGCCGTGTTCACCCTGGCCGAGGAGCTGTCGACGTTCGACCTGCCGATCGCGTCGATGAACCGCCAGCTGTTCGAGGAGCACCGCCTGGCCTACCTGCGCCTGGCCGGCGCCGCCCTCCAGCGGGCCGTGTACGACGGCGACCGCCGCTTCGTGGCCACGTGGGTGACCGCCGCCGACCTCGCCGAGTACGGCGTGTGCATGGAGGAGACGGAAGGCCTGATCGACCTCATCCGCCGGGCCACCGAGGCCGACGTCTCCGCCGTCCTCAAGGAGACCCCCGAAGGCACCAAGGTGTCGTTGCGGGCGGTGACCGAGTTCGACGTCGGCCGGCTGGCCATCGCGTTCGGTGGGGGTGGCCACAAGGCGGCGGCGGGCTTCGTGTCCCCGCTGCCGGTCCCTGAGCTGCTGGAAGCTCTCCGCCAGTCGCTTCCGCGGGTCGGAGCGGTCTGAGCACTGACGGCGTTGTCGCGCCGGCCTAGGGGGCCGGCCGATGAGCATCGACGGTCTCGTCGTCATCGACAAGCCGGGGGGCTGCACGTCGCACGACGTGGTGGGCAGGTGCCGGAGGATCTTCGGCCAGCGCAAGGTCGGCCACGGGGGCACGCTGGACCCCGATGCCACCGGCGTGCTGCTGGTCGGGTTGGGGCGGGCCACCCGGCTGCTGCGGTTCCTGGCCCCGCTGCCCAAGTCCTACGTCGCCGAAGTGGTGCTGGGCGCGGCCACGTCGACGCTCGACGACAGCGGCGAGGTGCTGGCCACGTGGGACATGTCGGGAGTCGGCCTCGACGACGTGCGAGCCGCCTCGGCCGCCTTCGTGGGCGACATCGAGCAGGTCCCGCCCATGGTCTCGGCCGTCTCCATCGGCGGGCGGCGGCTCCACGAGCTGGCCCGGGCCGGCATCGAGGTGGAGCGGGCGGCCCGGCCGGTCACGGTCCACCGATTCGAGGTCCACCCCGGCTCCGAGCCCGGTGTCTTCCGGATCGAGGTCGACTGCTCGTCGGGCACCTACGTCCGCAGCCTGGCCGCCGACCTGGGGACCGCCCTGGGCGGTGGCGCCCACCTCCGACGGCTACGGCGGTCGGCGGTGGGCGACTTCACGGCCGACGTGGCCACCCCGCTCGACGATGTCGGCCCGCACTCCGTGCTTCCGCCGGCCGCGGCCGTCGGCCACCTGCCCGCAGTGGCCGCCGATCCCGACATGGCCGAGGCGGTGAGCTACGGCAAGGTCCTCGACGTGGGGTGGCCGGGCGACGGTCCGTGGGCGGTGCTCGACGGCGGGGGCGCCCTGCTGGCGGTCTACGAGCGGACTCCCGACGGCCGGACCAAGCCGTCCGTCGTCCTGGCGCCTGCCGCGACCTAGCCTGCCCTCATGGACGTGGTGACCGATCCGGCGACCTTCGTCGCACCCGCCGCCGGGACCGCGGTCACCATCGGCGCCTACGACGGTGTCCACCGCGGCCACCAGTTCGTCATCGGCCACCTCCGCCGGCTGGCCGCGGACGGCGGGCTCGAAAGCGTGGTGCTCACCTTCGACCGGCATCCGGCTGCCGTCGTCCGCCCCGAGTCGGCACCCAAGCTCCTCACCGACCTCGATCAGAAGCTGGAGGTGCTGGGTTCCACCGGCGTCGAGCACGCGGTGGTCCTGCACTTCGACCAGGCCCGGTCGCAGGAGGAGCCTGAGGACTTCGTCCGGGAGATCCTGGTCGAGGCCCTCCGGGCCCGGGTCGTGGTGGTGGGGGAGGACTTCCACTTCGGCCGGCGGCGACGGGGCAACGTCGAGCTGCTGCGGGCGATGGGCGGGTCGCTCGGGTTCGAGGTGACCCACGTGCCCCTGCTGGCGGGGACGTCGTCCACCGCCGTGCGCCGGCTGTTGGAAGCGGGCGACGTGGCCGGCGCGGCCGACCTGCTGGGGCGCCCCCACGAGGTGCGGGGGGTCGTCGTGATGGGTGACCAGCGGGGACGGGAGCTCGGCTACCCCACCGCCAACGTCGCCGTCCCCGACGACATCCTGCTGCCGTCGCCCGGCATCTACGCGGGCTGGTACGGCGGCGACCAGGCCGCGGCCATCTCCGTCGGCCGGCGACCGACGTTCCACGCGGGCGGGGCGCCCGTGGTGCTCGAGGCCTACCTGCTCGACTTCTCGGGGGACCTCTACGGCCAACAGGCCCGGGTGTCGTTCGTCAGCCGGCTGCGCGACGAGGAGCGCTACGACTCGATCGACGACCTGCTGCGCCAGATGGCCCTCGACGTGGAAGCCACCCGCACCGCGCTGGGCTGGGTCACGGCCGGCTGACGACCACGCTGGAGGAGTTGCCGACCGCGCTGGCCGGCCCGTTGACCACCGTCGCGGAGCCGGGGCCCACCACCGTGTTGTTGCCGGTGTTCACCGACTCGGAGCCGGAGTTGACGATGGTCACCCCGCCGCGGGCGGTGGTGACCACCGTCGAGGACCGGGTCGTCGCCCGCTTGGTGGTCGGCGGCGACGTCGCCGGACGGGTGGTGGACGTGGTGGGAACGGCCGCAGCGACGGTGGGAAGGGGCGCCGGAGGACCGGTGTGACCGACGACGGCCACCGATCGGGCGTCGTCCGACGAGGCAATCAGTGCGACCGCGGCGAACATTCCCAGGGTCAGGAACGCCAGGACCAACCCTCGCCGCACGGTCCGAACGGTACTCCCCGGCGGCGCCTCTAGGGGCCCGGCGACGGGCCGACGGGAGGCAGATGCCGGTCGGGTCGCTGGAGGACGTCCATGCCGGCGGACACCGTGTGCGGAGTGCCGATCGGGCTCAGGGGCATCGGGTCGGTCGACAACGGTTGACCGTCGGGGCCGATCGTGCCGGCAGGGGGACCGGGGTGGATCCCGCAGGGGACGACAACCGCGGTGGCGGTGATCCGGTACTGCCCGGGGGCCGGGTACACGTACCACTTGCTG
>CADCTB010000082.1:434-26057 GCA_902805665.1 uncultured Acidimicrobiales bacterium | reverse complement strand
CCGTCTGGTGGCGGTCACCCTTTCCGGACTACGCCCGCCGAACAGCTAGGGCTGGAAGCGCACCTCGGCGACGGCCCGGCCGCTCGTCGCGTTCTGCACCCGGAGCATCAGCTGGCCGCCCGTCCGTTGCCAGGTGCAGATGGTGGAGCCGGCGGCGCCCGAGCATTCGGCGAACGACCACCCCTCACCGGCCTGCCACCGACGGGTGAAGAGCGTGTTCACCGCCTCGGGCTGCGCCACCCTCTCGGCGGCCGCACGGTCGCCTCTGGTCCACGCCTCGTAGAGCGCCGTGGCCGCGGCCTCCGGTGACAGCGCAGGCACGGTGGTGGTCGGACGGGACGTGACGGTGGTGGCCGGCACCACGGTCGTGGTGGACGAGGAGGACGACGAGGAGCCGCTGGTCAGCTCCACGGTCGTGGGTGGAGGCGCCGATGCCCGCTTGTCCCCGCCGCTCGAGCAGGCCGCAAGAACTGCGACGGCGGCGACCAGGCCGATCGCCGCCGGCAAGGCCGTTCTCGGGCGACGCGTTCCTGCGATACGAGGGACCTACGGCTTGGGGGCGCCGAGCAAGCCGCCCACGTTGGTGAGAACTCCCCGCAGCAGGTCGCCCAACGGATCAGGGGCAGTAGGCGCAGTGGTGCCCCCGTAGGCGGCGAGCTCGGCCGGGGAGCCGGAGAAGACCGAGTCGTCGACCCGACCGGTCACACCCGGCACCACCGCGTTGGAGGTGTACTGCCACCATGTCCAGCGGCTCCACCGGTCGGTCTTGGGCAACGTGGCGGGAATGGAGCCGTCGTTGACGCCGTAGAAGGCCAGCCACAGGGGGTACTGCGTGAGCCGGCTGGTGGGCACGCTGTAGAGGTAGTTCTGGTAGCTGTAGAGGATCGGTGTGCGGCCGGTGGCCTGCGCCACCAGCCCGAGCCATTCGGCGGCCCAGTCGCCCACTCCCGGGCCGGCCGCCACCTCGAGGTCGAGCACCGCCACCTCACCGGGGCCCAACGGGCCGACCGTCCTGAGGAAGTGGGCCGCCTCGGCCGCGGCGCTGTTCCGGTCGGGACGGGCGTAGTGGTAGAAGCCGCGCAGGGCCAGACCGGCCCCCGCCATACCGACGCGGTTGGCCGCGAACGTGCTGTCCACGAAGGTCTGGCCTTCGGTGGCCTTGGCGAAAGCGAAGAGGCGGCCGGAGCCCCTCACCGCCGCCCAGTCGACGTGGCCCTGCCAGCCGCTCACGTCGATGCCGTGGATGTTGGTCGCCGCCGACGCCGGCCCGGCGCTGAATGCTCCCAGAGCCGCCACCGCCACGGCACCCACCACCAGCGCGACGACGGAGGCCATCGCCTTTCGAAAGCTCGTCGTCCGATTCGCAACCTGCCCCGACATGCAACCCCTACCGTTCGCAGCACCAAGGGCCGGTACGCCCGGCGGCTGAATTCGACGAAGGCTAGTGCGACGCGGACGGTTTGCCAGTCATCTCCGGCGGCCGGCGTGCCACGCTGCGTGGGCGATGGAGATCCTCTTCGAGCTCGTCTTCGAGATCCTGGGTCAGTTCATCCTGGAGGTCCTCATCGAGGGTGGCTTCCGGGGGCTCGCGCGGTTCCTCTCGAATCGCATCGTCAAGGCCGCCCTGGGGGCCGGGCTCGCCGTCGCCGCCGGCTACGCGGGCGGCTACTGGTGGGGCTCCCGGCTCACGGAGCTCGGCCGCACCGATCCGCCGACGTCGCTCTGGGTGTCGATCGGCCTCGCCGCCGTGTTCCTTGCCATCGCCCTCGTCCAGGCGCTCCGGCGGGCGTCTCGGATCGAGACGGTGGCCGGCGGATCAGGGAGCGACACCGAGCCCTACCGCCGACGGATCGCCGAGCGGCTGGTGCCCTGGCGCTGGTCAGTGCCCCGGCTGCTCGGGTTCGCCCTCCTGAACGCGGCTGCCGCGGCCGGCGTCGCCGCCGGCTTCTCGCCCCGTGCCCTCGGGTAGCGGCGCCGCTACCGCTGGATGCTGGCCGCCGCGTAGGCGTTGCGGGTGATCTCGCACCAGATGACGATCGACGGGTACTTGGAGATGTCGACGTCCCTCGGCACTTCGTAGTTCATCGACCCCACCGTGGCCTTGAGAGGCGCGATCAGCTTGAACGGCGCATTGGCCGCCTCGTCGGTGCTCTTGGGACCGGTCGACTCGGACAGGCGCAGCTCGAGGTCGGAGTTGATGCTGACGAAGAAGTCCTCGAGGCGGATGAGCCGGGTTCCGTCGGGCATCTCGTAGATCTTGGCGGTGCCTTCGCCGTCGCGGTCGACGTCGTAGACCTCTGCCGTCCCGAGGAGCCTGGCCGAGGCCAGTCCGGCCGGAGCCGGCTCGACCAGGGGGCTGTCGATCTGCTGCTCCACGGTGGCCTTCCACCGACCCGCGGTCGTGACCTTGAGCGTCTGACCCCCCTTGTCGGCTGCGAAACCCTCGCCGTCGCTCGGGCATGACAGGGCGTCGGCCACCTTCCGGCGGGACTCCTGGCCGGCGGCGTTGACGGGGACCATGGTGAAGGGAGCCGTCTCGCAGTGCCACGAGACCCTCCACTGCAGAGCGGCACCGTCGATGGTGAACGACCTGGACGTGGTGTTGCCGGTGCCCTCGATGGTGGCGACCGGCGACCAGTAGGGCTGGGACTTCCGGATGCCGGGGACCGACGACGGCGGCGTGTCGAAGTTCACTCCCGAACCGGTTGTCGCTGCGCCCGAGGGCCGGGTGTTCACCGTCTGCGCACCGGCGGCATCGGGGCCCCCACCTGCGGCCCTGTCCTGGCGGGCCCGGGCGACTGTCAACTGGCCGACCTTCGAGCCGATCTGCAGCCCCACGTCGTTGTCCGTCTTGTAGTGGATGCCCCCGTACAGCCGGGAGACGGCGGCCTCCTGGGCCTTGGCCTTGAAGTCGGCGGCCTTGGCCGGGAACAGGTAGCCCAGCACTTCCGATGCCGCCGCCGAGTAGGTCGAGTGGCCCGAGACGTAGGACGGGAAGACGGGCGTGGGCAGGTGCGACTTGAACTCGGGATCGAGGCCGAGGTCGCGGATGGCGTTGATGGGCCGGGGCGACCAGAACTTGTACTTGCAGTCCCAGGCCGCCTGGCCGGCGTCGGATTGGGCCACGTTGAGCAACGCGAAGTCCCGGGCGATGCGGGGGGTCGACAGGCGCTCCTCTCTCACGGTGTCCAGCAGGATCTGGTTCCAGATGCCGGGCGGGAGCGGCGTGCCGGCGCCGCCCGCCCAGTACTCGGCGACCTTCTTCTGCTCAGAGGTGAGCTTCCTGGAGGTCTCGAGGACCTCCTGGGCCTCGGCCATGAACTGCGGGCTGCCGTAAGCCGGCGGCGGGGGCGGGTCGAGGGCCTTCATGTCGGTGACCCACGTCCGCCACGTGCCGGCCAGGGGCTCGACCGGCTGGCGCTTGTCGGGCGCCGCGGTGGGCGGCGGCGCCCAGAGCCCCGTCCCGGTGGGGATGAGACCCTCGAAGTGGTGGTCGGAGCCGTCGGTCCTGGCCCGGGCGATGACCGCGTCGGCCACCGCCCTGCCGAGCGCCAGGCCGGCATCGACGTCACTGCGGAAGTTCACCCCTGCCGCCACCCGGGACTCCGCGGCTGCCTCAGCTTCGGCGTCGTACTGGGCGGCCGGCCTTTCGGGGAACAGATAGGCCAGCACGCGCGACGCGGCGCCGGCGATGGCGGCGTGCTCGTCGGGGTACGAGGGGTCGGCCCCTGCGGGGACCACCGGGTTGGTGCCCTCGGGCGCCTCCCGCTTGAAGACGTACTTCCAGTGGTAGGTGGAGACGATGGCGTCGTACATGGCCACGCTCACCAGCCCATAGCCCCTCGACGCCAGGGGCGGGTTCTTGCTCTGCTCGGAGACCAGCTCCATGTTTTTTCTGACCCACGGCTCCAGCGCCGGGTAGTCGCTCCAGTGGTGGGCCTGCTGCTCGACCTGAGGCGTGCGCCGGGTGGCCAGGTCCTTCACCTCGGCCAGCTCCGCCTTGGCCGCATCGGAGCCCGCCTTGGGCGGCGCCGGAACCTTGATCTGGTCGGGTGAAGTCAGCACCCACGGCTTCCACGAACCGGCCGTCGACTCCGCCGGCACCGCGCCGGCGACGGTCGGCGGGGGGCGATCGGAATCGCCGGAGGTGCACGCCCCGGCCACCAGAGCCAGTCCCAGGACGCCGGCCACCGCTCGCCGCCCCCGCGTCGAGGACCCCCTCATCCCTGCTCCTCCCCCTGTTGCATGCACGCATGGTGAGGGGCAGGCCGTAACGGCCCCGTACCGGCTACGTAATCCGCCCGTTTACGCGGGACCTACTGTGGAGACGTGACGCCGGCCGAGCTCCTGGGCGTTCCCCTCCCCGACCTGTCGGCCGAGGCGGCTGCCGTCAGGGACCGGGCCCACGGGCGCCGGATCACCTACTCGCCCAAGGTGTTCATCCCCCTGACCCGGCTGTGCCGGGACCGGTGCGGGTACTGCACGTTCGCCACCGCGCCGGCCCGCCTCGCGTCGCCGTACCTGTCTCCCGACGAGGTCCTGGGCATCGCCTCGGCGGGCGCGGCAGCCGGTTGCCACGAGGCCCTGTTCACCCTGGGAGAGGCGCCCGAGGACCGCTACCCCGCGGCCCGGGCCTGGCTCGACGAGCACGGCCATGCGTCCACCGTCGACTACCTGGCGGCCATGTGCGCCCTGGTGCTCAGCGAGACCGGTCTCCTCCCCCATGCCAACGCCGGCGCCCTGTCGACCGCCGATCTGGCCGCACTGCGACCTGTCTCCGCCTCCCAGGGGATGATGCTGGAGTCGCTCAACCCGGCGCTGGACTGCCACCGGGGAGCCCCCGACAAGGACCCCGGCCGGCGCCTGGCGACCCTGGAGGCGGCGGGCGCCCTGGGCATCCCATTCACCACCGGGATCCTGGTCGGCATCGGCGAGAGCCGGCAGGACCGCCTCGACGCCCTGGAGGCCATCACCGCCTCCCACCTCCGTTACGGGCACGTCCAGGAGGTCATCGTCCAGAACTTCGTGCCCAAGCCGGGCACGGCCATGTGGGCCGCCGCGCCCTGCCCCGCCGACGAGGAGCTGTGGTCGCTGGCCGCCGCCCGCATCCTGCTTCCTCCCGAGGTGTCCCTCCAGGCACCGCCCAACCTCTCCGACGACTTCGGCCGCCTCCTCGAGGCCGGCATCGACGACTGGGGCGGCGTGTCCCCCGTGACGCCCGACCACGTCAACCCGGAGCGCCCGTGGCCCGAGATCGAGCGCCTGGCGGCGGTGACCGAGGCAAGGGGCTTCGAGCTGGCGCCCCGGCTCACCGTCTACCCGCGCTACGCCCTCGCTCCGAACCGGTGGCTCGACGCAGGAGTGCGTACCGCGGTCCTGGTCCGGTCCGACGCCGAAGGGCTCGCCCGCGACCGGCCCGATTGGTACGCAGGGGGCACCACCGAACCGGCCCCGCTCCTCCCGGGCACCCCTCGGGCGGGCTCGGCGGTCGGCGAGGTCCTGGCCGGGGTGCGGGCCGGTGAGGAGGTCGGCGTCGAGGAGATCGTCACCCTGTTCTCCGCCCGCGGCCGCGAGGTGGCGGCGGTGGCCGAGGTGGCCGACGAGCTTCGTCGCCAGGCAGTGGGCGAGGCGGTGACCTGGGTGTCCAACCGCAACATCAACTACACCAACGTGTGCACCTTCAAATGCCGGTTCTGCGCCTTCTCGAAGGGGCCCCTGTCACTGAACCTGCGGGGGGACCCGTACCTCCTGGGCGTCGAGGAGATCCAGCGCCGGGTGGTCGAGGCGGTCGACGCCGGCGCGACCGAGGTGTGCCTGCAGGGAGGCATCCATCCCAGCTTCGACGGTGACTACTACGTCGACGTGTGCCGGGCGGTGAAGGAGGCGGCGCCGGGCATCCACGTCCACGGCTTCACCGCCCTGGAGGTCACCGAGGGGGCCCGCCGGCTCGACGAGCCGCTGGCCGACTACCTGCTGCGGCTGATCGACGTCGGCCTGTCCACCCTGCCGGGGACGGCGGCGGAGATCCTCGACGACGAGGTGCGCGCCGTCCTGTGCCCGGACAAGATCGACACCGAGCAGTGGCTGGAGGCCCACCGGGTCGCCCACTCGGTAGGCCTCCGCTCGAACATCACCATCATGTTCGGGGCCATCGAGCAGCCCGTGCACTGGGCCCGCCACATGGTCCGGACGCGGGCCCTGCAGGCCGAGACCGGCGGATTCACCGAGTTCGTGCCCCTGCCGTTCGTGCACATGGCCACCCCGCTGTTCCTGCAGGGCCGGGCCCGCCAGGGACCGACGTTCCGGGAGACCGTGCTCATGCACGCCGTCGCCCGCATCGCCTACACCGGCTACCTGTCGAACATCCAGGTCTCGTGGGTGAAGTTGGGTGCCGAGGGCGCCCGACAGATCCTCCGAGCCGGGGCCAACGACCTGGGCGGCACGCTGATGGACGAGAACATCTCGCGGGCAGCAGGGGCGGCCCACGGCCAGCGCATGGACGAAGAGGCGTTCCGGGCGATCGTGGAGCCTCTGGGCCGGCCGCTCGAGCAGCGCACCACCCTGTACGGGCGGGTGGCCGCCCGTTGTTAGCGGTTCGCGGCTAGCTGGCGGCGCGGTCGGCGCGGTCGGCCGGGCTGGTCATCATCTCCTGCAGCAGACTCTCGGACTGCAGGGCGACCAGCTTCTCCACGTGCTCAGGCGGCGCCTGCCGGGAGCGGGCGGCGTGCACGATCAGAGCCTTGGGGGACAGCACGCGCTGCTCGAACCAGGACATGCCGAAGAGCAGAAGACTCAGCAGTCCCAGGGACACCAGGACCAGCACCAGCGAGGACACCATGTCTTCATCTTGCCCCATGGTTGCGTCATCAAACGCGATGCTGCCGTGAGAGGGTGGGGAATGAGCGTCTCTCAGGCGAGCGAATCAAGGAGCACAGTGCCCCGCTCGTCGGGGCGGCCGCCGAAGGCGGTGGCCCGCATGAGCGAGCCGCAGGCGAGCGAATCAAGGAGCACAGTGCCCCGCTCGTCGGGGCGGCCGCCGAAGGCGGTGGCCCGATGAGCGACCGCCAGCGGTACCGGACCGGGGATCCGGACCTCGACGAACGGCTGCTCGGGTTACTGGAGAGGGCAGGGGCCACCAAGGACCAGGACCAGCTGTTCGAGATCCTCGTCTCCGTCGTCAAGTTGGCGGGCGATGAGGCCGACCGGCTCGACCTGAAGATCACCAACGCCGCGCTGAAGGAGATGCGGGAGGCCTTCAACCTCTTCGCCCCCTATCGCGACGTCCCGAAGGTGACGATCTTCGGCTCGGCCCGCACCCTGCCCGACGACCCCCTGTACCTCCAGACCCGCGACCTGGCCTCGGCCCTGGCTGCCGCCGGCTGGATCATCGTCACCGGCGCGGGGCCGGGCATCATGGCCGCGGGGGCGCAGGGGGCCGGGCCGGAGCACTCCCTCGGCGTCAACATCCGGCTGCCGTTCGAGCAGCCCAATCCGGCGTTCGAGTCGGACAACCGGCTCGTCACCATGAAGTACTTCTTCACCCGCAAGCTCATGCTGATGAAGGAGTCGGCCGGCTTCGCCGTGCTCCCCGGGGGCTTCGGCACGCTCGACGAGGTCTTCGAGCTGCTCACCCTGCTGCAGACCGGCAAGGCCGCCCCCGCGCCCATCGTGCTGGTCGAGGTTCCGGGCGGCACGTACTGGCGGCACTGGGAGCAGTTCGTGCGCAACGAGGTGGTGGCTCGCGGCCTCGTGTCGCCCGAGGACCTCTCGCTGGTCCGCATCACCGACGACGTGAGCGCCGCCACCGAGGAGATCTTCGGGTTCTTCCGCAACTATCACTCCATTCGGTACGTGGGCACCCGCCTCGTCATCCGGCTGCGGGCCGCCCCGACCAGGTCCGAGCTGGCCGAGCTCAACGACGGGTTCGGCGACATCTGCACCCGCGGGCGGATCGAGAGCGCGCCGCCCCAACCGGCCGAGGTCTCCGGCAACGACCACCTGGATCTGCCGCGCATCGCCCTCCACTTCGACCGGGCCAGCCACGGCCGCCTGCGCGCCCTGATCGACGCCCTCAACGGCCTGCCCTCCGCCCCTCCGCTGACCGCTCCCGACCCCGACAGTGCCAAGGCCGCCGGATCACCGCCGGAGGTCGACGCGGACGCCGATACCGTCACCGCTGACTAACCGTCCGGGGCGAGGGCCTCCAGGATCTCCTCGGCGCGTTGCATGGACGCGCCGGCGTCGGCGTCGGGGGAGCCGATCTCCGGGTCGAAGTTGAGGTCGACGAAGGTCTCGGTTACCCCCTGGGCGCCCAGGTCCGAGAGGTCGGCGCGGATGTCGTCGAGCGACCCCACGAGCGGCGCCCGCTCCGAGGTGCGGACCTTGACCACCCCCCGACAGACGAACCTGAGCGCACCGGCGTCGCGGCCGGCATCGATCGCGCCTCGGCGCACCGTCTCGATGGACCGGTCGATCCGGCGGAGATCGGCCTGGCTGCTGCTGATCCAACCGTCCGCCGACCGGCCGGCTCGCCGCAATGCGGCATCGGCGCCGCCACCGAGGAGCACCGGCGGGTGCGGCTGCTGCAGCGGCTTGGGCTCCACGCGAGAGCGCGGCACCCGGTGGAACTCCCCTTCGTAGTCCACGATCTCGTCGGTCCAGAGGGACCTGAGGCAGCGGAGGTAGTCGTCGGCGCGGGCTCCGCGCCGCTCGGTCGTCCGGCCGACGGCCTCCAGCTCCGGGCCCAACCACCCGATGCCCAGGCCGACGTCGAGCCGCCCGCCCGACAGGTGGTCGATGGTGGTCAGCTGCTTGGCCAGCAGGATGGGGGCGTAGTACGGCATGTTGACGACGGCCACGCCCAACCGGACCCTCGACGTCTGCCCGGCGACGTACGCGAGCACGGCCAAGGGGTCGTGCACGCTGCGGTACTGGGGGGCGAGCGTGGGATGGTCGCCGTCTCCCTCGACCGGCGAGAGCAGGCGCTGGAACGTCCAGAGCGACGCGTACCCCAGCGCCTCCGCCCGCCTGGCGATGTGCCCACAGTTGGCGGGCGTCGCCCACGAGCCGGACACGGGCAGACCGAAGCCGAGGAGCACCCGGTCACCGTACGCGAGGAGCGACGCGTCCGGTCAGACCAGCAGGCGGAACAACACCGCCACCGGCGCCACGACGGCCAGGGCGGTGACGAAGGGCAGAGCCCGCCTCGACCAGAAGGTGGCGGCGATGGCGCACTGGATCGGGACCAGGGTGCTCCCGTACCGGGGCTCGATGATCGTGTAGCTGCCCCGCACGACGAAGTTCACCGCGACCAGCAGCAGTGGGCCCGCCAGCAGGACGGCGCCCGTGGCCAGGGCCAGCGAATACCGCCGGTCGCGGCGGGACAGGGCGATCACGGCCACCAGCAAGGAGCCGACCAGCAGGTAGGAGGTGACCACGGCCAGCGGGTAGAGCGACGACGGCTCCCGGTCCCACGGGGTGATGAAGCGGGCGACGTTCTCCATCACCTGCGACGGATGCAAGCCACCCACCCGCTCGTCCCGCTCCATCGGCGTGATCCCCGGACGGGCCAGCGCGGCCCTCACGGCCAGCCAGGTCACCGACGCCACCGCCGCGCCGCCGATGAGCGAGACCACGGCGACGAGGTACTCGCGAACCGACCGGGTCTGCCCGTCCGGAGCCGTCCTGGCCAGCACAGCCCGAACGATGAGATAGAGGCAGCCGGTGACGATGATGATGACGTTGGGCGCCTTTATGGCCATGGCCAGCACCCCGACCGCGGCCAGCCAGACGCGGCCGGCCCCGGACCTCTCCCAGCGCAGGACGGCCAGCATCACCAGCGACCCCACCAGGAGGTTGGCCGCGTCGGGGGTCAGGTAGTGCCACTGCTGCAGGAGCATGGGACCGGCGGCCACGAGAGCCAGACCGCAGACGGCCGCCCAGCGGTTGACGCCCATGGCGCCCAGCAGACACCACAGGGCCAGCAAGCCGGCGGCCATCCACACTGCGCCGAACATTCGTCCGGCGTGGACGAGGTCATCAGTGACCCCCGTGGCCAGGACCGCCCTGGCGCCTGCGTAGGTCACCAGGAAGTACGTCGGCGGGTGGATGTCGGCGCTGTTGATGCCCGCGTTGGGGAAGAGGCCGGGGTCGAAACTCGGGGCGTCGCACGGTGGGCGGTCGTTCCACGTCGACGGCGCATATCCGCGGCACGCCAGCTCCCGAAGGGTCGTCTGCTCGCTGAGATCCCCGTGGCGCACCACCAGCCGGCCGCTGTCGATCTTGTGCAGGTAGTCGGCGTACGCGAACTCGTCGAGCACGGACAGGGCCCGGTTGCGATCGGCGTGCAGGGTAATGACGGGTGCGCAGATCAGGAGCAGCAGGAGGAAGAGGCCGGCCAACCGCTTCGCCGACGAGCCGCGGGGCGGCGATGGCTCCGGTGATGCCGGAAGGGCGAGGTCCGGGTGCGTGGGCGCCCTACTCGTTTCCGCGTCCCCGCCTTCCACCAGCATCATCGGAGGCTACCGGTGCGCTATTCCGGTGGTGGTCATAGGCTCGGTGAGGTGGCGGACGAACTGGTGACCAGGACCATCGGCATCCTCCTGTTCGACGGGGTCGAGGAGCTCGACGCCGTCGGCCCCTACGAGGTGCTCGCGGCCTGGACCCGGATCAGGCCCGACGACGGTTGGCGGACCATCACCGTGGGCGTTGCCGGCGACGGCCCCGTCCGGGGCGCCAAGGGGCTGCTCATGACGCCCGACGTCTCCCTGCGCGCCGCAGGACCGATCGACCTGCTCGTCCACCCGGGTGGCCAGGGCACGGTCGCGCTCATGGGTGACGCTGACCATCTGGAGTGGCTGCGAGGACAAGCGGCCGCCGACCTGCTGACGACGAGCGTCTGCACCGGATCGCTCGTCCTGGCCTCGGCCGGGCTGCTGCGCGACCGGCCGGCGACGACGCACTGGGCGTCCCTCGAGACGCTGGCCTCCATCGACCCCAGCATTCAGGTGCGGGCCGACGACCGCTACGTCGACGACGGCGACATCGTCACGTCGTCGGGCGTGTCGGCTGGCATCGACATGGCGCTGCACCTTGTGGCCCGCCTGGCCGGCGACGAGCGGGCCCGGGAGGTGCGGCGCTACATCCAGTACGACCCCGCGCCGCCGGTCTGAGCGTCTCGGCCGCCTGGCGGGCGGCCGCAGCGTCAGGCCCGCCGCCCGGCGCGGTCGAGGGCCCGCAGCGGCGGCACGGCGTCGATCACCCGGCTGAACGACACCAGCTCTCCGGCCACGTTCAGCGCGGCGACGAGGACGAGCACGACGTCGCGCGCGCCAGGACCGCAGGCAGCCACGACCCCGAGCCCGAGTACGGCGCCCAGCACGTTGGAGCCCGCGTCACCCAACATCAGCCGCTCGTGGAGGTCGTCGAGGAACAGGCCCAGGGCGGCGCCGATGACCACCGCCGTGCCGCTCAAGGGAGTCGTCCGCCGGGCGGCGAGCGCCAGGACGACAAAGGCGACCACGCTGCACTTCACCGTCCGCCCTGGGGCCCGGTCGAGCAGGTTGGCCAGATTGGCGCACAGGGCCACCAGAGCGGCGTCGGCCAGCAACCGCCCGGGCGACTCCCCCACGATGGGCGCCACCACCAGCAGGGCCAGCACCCCGCCTCCCAGGAGCTTGAGGGCGCCGGTGGTCACCCGACCCTGGGCGAGAGCACCGAGATGGCCTCGGAAGCCCCGCTCCGCGCCGCCGTCAGCGGACGGCACGCCTCCGCCGCCGCCGGCCAGGTCGTCGATGAGGCCCAGCAGGCCGTACCCCAGGGCGGCGAGCAGCACCGGGCCCCGGACACCGGCAATGCCCGGTCCGTTGCCCACGCCGAAGGATCCGACGACGGCCCGCCCGCCCTCGACCAGCAACGCCGCCAAGGGCAGGACGATCCCTGCGGCCGTGGGCAGGGCCCGACCTCGGAAGTTGTGGCGGGCGAGCGCGGGGAGGGCGAAGAGGGGCCGGGCGGCGAGCCAGGTGAGCCTGGCGCCGAGATAGCCGACCACCATGGCGGCGAAGACTGCCGTCACTGGATCACGGCCCGCTCCGGCTTCCCCACCGGCTCGAGCAGTTTCGCCCGGCCCGGATGATCGGCCAGGGCCAGCAGGGCCAGGAACGGTCCCACCAGCACCATGACCATGTCCACCACCACCACGCCGGAGTCGTTGACGGCCATGCCGATCAGCCCGGCGGCCATGGCCGCGAGGAGGCCGACCCGGGCCGGAGACCCCCTCGGAACGAGGGTGCGCGCCCTGGCGCTGCCCAGGAGCACCGCCACCACTCCGATGGCGATCACCGGGGTCACCGCGGTCCAGAACGACTGGCCCACCACGTCGAGGGTCACCGCGGCCCGGCGAGCCAGCGTGTCGATCACATTTCCCTCGCCCGATCGCAAGGTGGCCGACGCCAACCGGCCCAGGTGGGTCCGGGCCTCCGGTGGCCGCAGCAGGTCGGCGGCGGTGAGCAGGGCGAGGACGCCCACGGTCGAGAGCCCCACCACCGTCGCCGTGCGCCACGTCAGGCGCCTGCCCGCCAAGGCCAGCAACGCCAGCCCGGACACCGGGACCAGCGTGGCCACCCCGCCCACGTCGGCCCCGAGGAACGGCGCCCCGTCGACGAAGATCACCAGGGCGATGAGCGCCGCGGCCGTCACCAGCGCGTCCCGCCGGCGAGGTGCGTGGTTCACGTGCAGCGCGGCGAGAAGGAAGGTGGCGCCGGCCAGGACGCCGAACGCGGTGTTGCCGAGGCCGAAGTAGCGCGACGCGGTCTGGGGCGCGTAGCCCATGATGCCGGCCAGTTGCAGGCGGGCGCCGGTGGCCACGTCGCCCAGCAGGAGCGCCACCGTCGCTCCCAGGATCCACGCCAGGGCCGACAGTGGCCGCCGGCGGGCCCGCGAGGCCAGTGCCACCACCGCGGCGTCGAGGGCGAGCACCACGACCAGGCCGGCGTCGCCCATGTCGGGGACGAACGGCAGCGCCCGCAGGAGGAGCATCGCCAGTGGAAAGGCGGCCACGGCAAGGGCGGCGAGACGGAGCCAGGACCGGCGGAGCCACGGCGCCCGGCCGCCGGCTCCGCGGCCCGTGAGCAGGAAAGCGGTGAGGAACCACAGCCCGACCTGGGCGACGATGAAGGCGGTGGTCACCGGGAGCCACAGCCGCTCCCGCCAGGCGCCGTCACGATCCAGGTCTGCCAGCCGGGCCAGGTCCGCCGTTGCCGCCCGGTAGCGCAGCGGGCGCCCGGGCAGCTCCTCCGGCACCGGCGCCCCCAGCGCAGCCAGGACCGTGGGCGCGACATCGGTGAGGGTGACCAGGCCGAGGCGGCGGGTCGACGGGGAGTGCAGGTAGCCAGGAACGACACCGGCTCCGGCCGCGACGACCGGAGTGAGCCGCCACTCGTCGGTGGGCGGCGTCACCGACACCACCAGCAGCAGGGTCCCCGGCGGCATCCGTGCCGCCAGCCGGTCGAGCAGCTCGTCGGCCCCGGTCAGGGCTGCGGCGCGCGACGGGGCGACGTAGCGCTCCACCCCTCCTAGGTCTTCGACGGCGTCCACCCGCTCGAGGTCACCCGGGTCGACCAGCACCACGTCCGCGTCGGACAGCGCAGCCAGCGTGCGCGCCGACACCACTTCCACGGCGGCCCGGCGGCCGAAGGGCGCCCCCTGCTGGACCAGGAGGTCGGGGGCCGACACGCTCCCACCGTCGACCAACCCGTGGCTGTCCATCAGCGCGACTGCGGCCGGCCGGGCGATGTTGGGATGGCCCGGGATGGACAGGTCGCTGAGGTTGGGGGCCAGGTCGGCACTGCCGACCACAGCGGTGCGCCGGCCGTCGGCGTGCAGCGCGTCGCCCAGCGCGCCCGGAAGCGTGGGCAGGCGACGTCCGGCGTCCGCCCGCACCTCGACGGCGCCCGGGACCACGATCCCCTCGCCACGCTCGACCGCCTCGTCGGCGGCCGGGCCGGCGTGCACGCGACTGCCGGCGCCGAGCGTGGCGTAGCCCTCGCTGACGGCCGGTACGTCGGAGCGGGTCCGTACGCTCATGGCCGCCACTGCGCCCTGAGTGACCAGGCGATCGAGGGCGGGCATGACGCCGGTGCCGACGTCGTCCCAACGGAGGCCGGGAAGGCCGACGAGAAGGACCTTGTCGGCACGGACGGTCGGCTCCATGCTCGACGGCGTCGATCGTGCGCCCGACCACGACGCGACGGTCACGGTCACCAGCAGCAGGGCGAGGATCGCCGCCACCCGACCGCCGGACGACACCAGCCGGGGCCACAGTGCCCGAACGATGTCCGCGCCCTGGCGGGCGCGATGGGTGAACCCGGTGAGGCTCCGCCCGGTGTGGTGGTGGTCCATGTCCACCGGCAGCTCGACGACTCGGGCGCCGGCGCGGACGGCGTCCACGGTGAGGGCCACCTCGAGTCCGAAGCGGGGAGCCAGGTCGAGCGACCGCAACAGCCCACCCCGAACCGCCCGTTGGCCGGACAGCGGGGCCTCGGCGACGAAGCCACCCGTGCCGATGCGGATACCGGCACCGGCCACCCGCCGCACCAGGCCGAAGCCGCCTCGCCCTCCGGCCGACGGCAGCACGCCGATCGTCATGTCCGCGTCGCCGGCCAGGACGGGGCCGAGCAGCACGCCGGCGCCCGCGGCCGTCGCCCCGGTGTCCGCGTCGACCAGCAGATAGACGTCGGTGTCAGATGTGGCCGCCACCGCCGCGGCCACGGCTCCTCCTTTGCCCCGGTTCTCGGGCAGTCGCAGCACCCAGGCGCCGGCGGCCCGGGCCTCGTCAGCGGTGGCATCGGTGGAACCGTCGTCGACGACCAGCACCTCGCCCACCTCGGGCAGGGCTTCCAGCGCGGCCACAGTGGCCCCGATCGACCCGGCCCCGTTCCGGGCCGGCACCACGGCGACCACCCGGCGTGCTCCGCTCACTGTGTCTCCTGGTCGCTTCGCCCGCCGGGCCTCGATGGCCCTCCGGCGAGGCTTCCGCTGCGCGGCGGCGGGGCCGATGGCCCTCCGGCGAGGCCTCCGCTGCGCGGCGGCGGGGCCGGTGGCCCAGCCCGGCGTGCTCCGCTCACTGTGTCTCCTGGTCGCTTCGCCCGCGGGCCTCGATGGCCCTCCGGCGAGGCCTCCGCTGCGCTCCGCTCACGCGTGCTCCGGGACGACGGGGAGGCGGCGGAAGGCGAGCTCCGGCGCCCGAAGGGCCCACTCCACGGCCAGGTAGGCGCCCACGCCGGCAGCGCCCCCCAGGCCGACGGCAAGCGCGGCGCCGAGCCGGCCAGTGCCCGGCATCAGGTCGGCCACGACCCGGGCGACCAGACCGGCCGCCACCGCGCCGGCCAGGCTGCGGGCGACCGTGGCCGCCACCGGCCACGGGTGGCCGATCCGCCGGCGCACCAGCACGCCGAGGGCCACCGCGCCGCCCACCATGGCCACGGAGTGGGCCACGCCGATGGCCACCATCCTTCCGGTCCCGGAGGCGGTGGTGGACAGTGCCGCCATGAGCGCAGAGCCGGCCACGGCGACGCCGACGTTCACCAGGGCCGGGGTGCGGGTGTCGCCCGCCGCATAGGAGGCCCGGGTGAGCAGGTGGAGGCCGGCATAGCCGGCCAGACCGAGGGCGTAGGCGGCCAGAGCGGCGGCCACCAGCCTGGTGCCGGCGTCGTCGAGGGCTCCCAGCTCGATCAGCCGGAGGCCCGGACCGGCCAGGGCGATGAGGAGGGCGGCAGCCGGCAGGATCAGGAAGGCGATGCTGCGGGCCCCGCGGGCCAGGGCGTCGGCGAAGCCGGTCCAGCGGCCGGCGTGGGCGTCGGCAGCCAGGCCCGGATAGATGGTGGTCAGCACCGGATGGGCCAGGATGGCGAAGGGGAGCAGGAACGTGGTGAAGGCGATGTGATAGGCCACCACACCTCCCTCCACCCGGTTGGCCAACACCAGCGTCACCGCGACCAGAAGCTGGCTCATCGTCAGGTACACGACGCCCCAGATGCCGGCCCGACCGAGCGACCGCAGCGCCGGGTGCCGCGGATCCCACCGGGGTCGCAGCCGCACTCCGGCCCGTCGCAAGGCGAGCACCGGCACCGCGGCCATGGCGACCACGCCTGCAGTCGTCCCCAGGGCCAGGACCAGCCGGTGGGACAGCGGCAGGTCGAGGCCACGGTCGCCTCCCGCCAGCACACCGAAGGCGACCATGGTGGCGATCACCACCAGGTTGTTGGCAACCGGGGCGAAGGCGGCGGCGGCGAACCGTCGCGAGCCGTGGAGCACCGCGGTGGCCACCGAGCTGATCGCGTAGAACAGGACCTGCGGCAGGAACACCCACAACAGGAAGCCGCCCAGCCGGATCTCGGCGTCGCGGACACCGTCATCGGAGACGGCGACGGTGAGCGCCCGCATGATCCAGGGCCGGGCCAGCAGGCCGACCACCGTGACCGCGCCCAACACGGCAAGGGCCACTCCCAGCACCGCTCCGGCGAGGCGCTCCGCGTCCTCCCGCCGGCCCTCGTCGAGCAGGGCGACGAAAGGAGGGACCAGCACCGACGACAGGATCCCTGCGGCCAGCAGCTCGAACAGGAGGTTGGAGACGAGATTGGCGGTCTGGTAGGTGTTGCCCAGGTACGTGGTCCCAAGGGCGCCGCCCACCGCGACCACCCGCAGCAGCCCGGTGACGCGGGCGGCCACGTTGCCGATGGTGACCTGGGCGCGCGGCCCCCTCACGGGGTCTGGCTGGGGAGCACGCGCTCGGCGCCGCGGCCGACGCCGTAGTGCCCGTACCGGGGCACGCCGAGGTCCTCGAGGGCGAGGACGGCGGCGGTCTGGCCCATGGGCGACTCGAGGTTGTCGACCGTGGACAGCCTGGCGGTGCCGGCCTCACGTCGGAGCAGGCCGACGAACACGGCGCGGCCCCCCTGGACGGGCTCGTCGACCCCCGACTCGGCGGCCACCACCCGGCCGTTGGCCTGGGCGTACGCCTGTACGAGAGGAACGGCCACCACGTCGTCGCCGACCTCGGCGCCCGCGCCGGAGACGACCAGGTAGCGGGTGTTGGCCAGCGGCAGCGCGGCCAGGCTCGACGGCACCGATCCGGAGGTCGACGCGATACCCCCCGTGGTCGTCGTCGTCGACGGCGGGCCCTCGTACGTGAGGAAGCCGGCACTCTGCAGGGCAGCCAGCGGGCTGGCCTCCGCGGCTGCCGTGTCCCGGGCCGCGGCCACCCTGGCCAGCGCCTGCCGGCGCACGACCTCCGGCCGGTCCACGGGCAGGTCGAGGGCTCCGGCCAGGGCCCGGACGTCGCTGTCACTCGTGAGGCGCATCTTGGAGGTGAACCAGATGGTGCCCTCCATCGTGGCCTGGGCGGTGACGAGAGCCTGGCGGAGCTCGTCGACCGGCCCGCGGTCCACCCCCGCCACGGCCACCACCATCACCGGGATGTTGCGGAGGTGGCCGCGCAACAGCTGGTCGCGCGTGGTGACCGCGAAGTCCTGGCCCTGCTTGACCTGG
Organism: uncultured Acidimicrobiales bacterium; assembly: GCA_902805665.1. Taxonomy (GTDB): domain Bacteria; phylum Actinomycetota; class Acidimicrobiia; order Acidimicrobiales; family AC-14; genus CADCTB01. Next base: position 8,513 of record CADCTB010000082.1, on the reverse strand, counting down.
TCGCCCAGGCGGCCGTTCTCGGCCCGGATGGCGCCTACCGAGCGCTGCACGTCGTCCAGCCGGTTGTTGAGCGCGTCGACCGTCACCCGGTCGATCACCGTCGAGCCCATGACGATGCCCAGGCCTAGCGCCATGAACACCGCCACCAGGGAGACGATGTGGTAGCGGAGGTTGATCATCCGCCGATGGCGTTCCAGGTCTCGGTAAGGGTGAACCAGACCGCCTTCACGAACACGTGCAGCGGTTGGGCGACAGCCACCATCACGATCATGGCGAACAGGGCGGCGACCACCAGCAGGATCATGTCGCTCGTGCGCACCCGGCTCTGGTAGAGCCGGCTCACGCCCTTGGCGTCGACCAGGATGGGCCCGACTTTCAGGCGTACGAGGAACGTGGAGGCCATGCCCGCCCGGCCCTTGTCGAAGAACTCGATCATCGAGGCATGGGTGCCGACGGCGACGATGAGCTCGGCTCGCTTCTCGTAGGCCAGCAGCATGGCGACGTCCTCACTGGTACCGGCCGCCTCGAAGACGCTGTGGTCGAGCTTCAGCTCCTGCAGACGGGCGGCTCCCGGCGCCGATCCGCCCGGGTAGGCGTGGACGATCAGCTGGGCGCCGACGTGCAGGGCGTCGGTGGAGGCCGAGTCGAAGTCGCCGATGACCATGTCCGGCTTGTGGCCGCCGGCGAGCAGGACGTCGGCCCCCCCGTCGACGCCGATCATCACCGGGCGCATCTCCTTGATGTAGGCGCTCAAGGCGGCGAGGTCGGCCTTGGCGTCGGTTCCACCACGGACGACGATCAGCACGTGGCGGCCGGCCAGGTCCACGTTGAGATCGGGCAGCGCCGGGGAGTCGGTGAGGAGGTGGCGCTCGCGACGCAGGTACTCGAGGGTGTTCTCGGCGAAGCGCTCCAACTCGTCGCCGATGGACTGCCGGGCCGTCTCGAGCTGGGCCTCCAGGGACTCCAGTGTGTGGCGGACACCGGTGGCCACGACGGTGTCGTCGCGGCGGACCTCCACTCCGTCGACCTCCAGGACCTGGCCCTCGCGCACCGCAGCGAGCACACTCATCCCCACGTCGTCGACAACGGGGATGCCGGCCGCGGCAAGCAGCAGGGGCCCGAGGTTGGGGTACCGGCCCGAGCTGGAGCGGGCCACGTTCACGACCGCTCCCGCCTTGGCCAGGATCAGCCCTTCCGCGGCCACACGGTCCAGGTCCTCGTGATCGATGACCGCTATGTCTCCCGGCTGCAGGCGGGGTATGAGGTTCTTGGTCCGGCGGTCGACCCGGGCCCGCCCGACCACCACTCCCTCGGCCGGCACGGCTCGGAGCGCAGGACGGCCGAACCGGTTGCGCAAGCTCTCCCGGGCCATCAGCGGGCCCGCCTCTGGGCTGCGGCTGTCGCCAGGAGCTCTTCGGCGTGGTCACGGGCGGTGCCCGACGACGGTTGGCCGGAGAGCATCCGCGACAGCTCGACCACCCGGTCAGGGCCGTTCACCGTCCGGGCCGACGCCACCGTCTGGCCCCCGCGCTCATCCTTCGTCACGACGACCTGGTGGTCGGCGAACGCGGCCACCTGCGGCAGGTGGGTGACGACCAGCACCTGGTGCGCCATGGCCAGCTCGGCGAGCGCCCGGCCGACGGCCACCGCCGCCTCACCGCCCACGCCGGCATCGACCTCGTCGAAGACCAGCGTCGGTGGGGCGTCGCTCAGGACCAGGCGGGCGGCGAGCATGGCCCGGGCCAGCTCGCCGCCGGACGCCACCTTGGCCAAAGGCAGCGGCGCGGCCCCCCGGTTGGCGGCCAGGAGGAACTCCACGTCGTCGGCCGGGCCTGGCCCGTCGACCACCACCTCGAGGCGGGCGGACGGCATGGCCAGGGCCCGCAGGTGCTCCTGCACGCGAGCGGCCAGATCGGGTGCGGCCGTGCGGCGGGCGCGGGCGACTGCGGCGCCCGCCCGTTCAACGGCCTTGCATGCCACGTCTCGTTCGCCCTCCAGCGCTTCCACTCTCACGCCGTGCGACTCCAATTCGGTCAGCCGGGTGCGTGCCTCTGACTCGAACGCCATCACCTCCGACAACTGCTCACCGTACTTGCGGCACAGGTCGCGCAGCATTCGCCGCCGGGCCCGGACCTGGTCGAGGCGCTCGGGCTCGTCGACGATGGCATCTCCGGCCTGCCGGAGATCGGAGGCCGCCTCGGCCAGCTCGGCCTGCAACGTGCGCAGCCGGGACTCGAGATCGGCGAACGGCCTGCGGCCGGCAACCGCCCCCATCGCATGGCCTACCGCGTCGAGCGCCCCTCCGTCGCCCAGCAGCGCGTCGTACGCGGTCGACGCTGCGTCCCGGTGGGCGGCGGCGTCGGCCAGGGCGTCCTCCTCCGCCTCCAGCGCCCGATCCTCGTCGGGGTCGACGACATGGGCGGCTTCGAGCTCGGCCAGCTGGAAGCGGAGAAGGTCGAGCTCCCTGGCTCGGGCCCGGGCGTCGCCCCCGAGGGAGGCCAGCGCGTCGTCGACCACCCTGACCCGGTCCCGGGCCCGGGTCAGCGGCGCCAGGTCGACCGAGGCGAAGCGGTCGAGGGCCGCCCGCTGCGACCGGGCCGAGAGGAGCGACTGGTGGGCGTGCTGGCCGTGGAGGTCGACCAGGCCCCGGCCCAGCTCGCCGAGCTCGGTGGCGGTGGCCAGACGCCCGTCGATGTAGGCCCGGGAGCGACCGTTGCGGGGGACGGCCCGGGCCAGCACCGTCTCGTTCTCCCCGTCCCTGGTGACGAAGCGGCCCTCGACCCGTGCCTCCTCCGCGCCCGGGCGCACGAGGACAGCGTCGGCCCGACCTCCCATGAGCAGCTCGATCGCCTCGACCACCAGGGTCTTCCCTGCTCCCGTCTCGCCGGTGAGGGCGGTCATGCCGCCGTCCAGCACCAGCTGGAGATCGGCGATGACGCCGAGATCGCGGACATGGAGCTCGGCCAGCATCAGCGCGGACCGGGCATCACCGGTCGGCCACGCCGAACTTGGTCTTCAGGACGCCGTAGAAGTCGCGGTTGCCGAAGGCCACGAAGCGGGCGCTACCCGGGGCCTCGGTGCACACGATGGCGTCTCCCCGGCCGAGCAGGCACACCTCCCGCCCGTCGAGGACCAGCGTGGCCGGGCGGTCGGTGACCTCGATGCGCACCGAGTCGGCGGCGTCGACCACCAGGCTGCGGTCGAAGGACATGTGGGCCGACACCGGGGTCATCAGCAGGGCCCGAACGTTGGGCGACACGATCGGGCCGCCGGCCGAGAACGCGTAGGCGGTGGAGCCGGTGGGCGTGGCGACGATCAGGCCGTCGGCCGCGTATGTGGTCCAGAACCGGCCCTCGACCTGGACGGCCACGTGGACGGTGTGGCCGGCGGCCGGTCGCTCGATCACCGCCTCGTTCAGCGCCCACATGTCGCCGTCGAGGGAGGTGAGCACGGGCAGCTCTCCGGCCCGCTGGATCACCACCGACAGCATCATCCGCTCTTCGATGGCGTAGTCGCCGGCGAGCACTCGCTCGAGCGCCTCGGTGAGCCCCTCGGGCTCGAGGTCGGCCAGATATCCCAGCCGGCCGAGATTGACTCCGAGCAAGGGCACGCCGGCCCGGCTGACCAGGCTGACGGCCCGGAGCATGGTGCCGTCGCCGCCGAGCGTCACGGTGACGTCGAGGCCCTCGGCCAGCTCCTCGGGAGGACAGCCGTGCTCGGACAGGCCGACGTTCTCTGCGTCGGCCTTGGGCAGGCGGACGACGTGGTGGCGGTCGAGCAGCCAGCGGGTGGCCTCCCGGGCCAGCTGGGCTGCCTCCGGGCGCTGTTCATGGACGACCAGGCCGACTGTTGCCACGTCAGACCTCTGTCCGGCCGGAGACGACACGGTCGACGGCGTCGACCACCAGCGCCTCGACGTGTTCCGCCGGGACGGGCCGGCCGGCGCCCGTCACGAAGTGGGCGAGGAACTCGACATTGCCCTCCGCCCCGACCAGCGGCGACACCATGAGCCCCATGATGGCCGCCCCGTGGCCGGCGTAGGCGTCGATCACCCCCCGGAGGGCGTCGGCCCACACCCGGGGATCGCGGATCACGCCCCGCTCCCGGCTGGCGTCGGCCCGGCCGGCCTCGAACTGGGGCTTGACCAGCAGGACCAGGTCAGCGCCGTTCGCAGCCAGGGCCACCAGGGCGGGCGCCACCGTGCGCAGGGAGATGAAGGCCAGGTCGGCCACCATGAGGGAGAACGGCTCTGTGGGGATCTTGTCCCCGGCATCGCCAAGCTCAGCGAGGTCGGCGAGGGCGAGGCGGCGGACGTTGGTGCGCTCGCGCACGGTGACCCGGGGATCGAGGCGCAGCCGCAGGTCGAGCTGCCCCCGGCCGACGTCGACCGCCACCACGTGGGCCGCTCCCCGCTGCAGGAGGCAGTCGGTGAACCCTCCGGTCGAGGCGCCGGCGTCGAGGGCGGCCCGGCCGGCCACGTCGATGGCGAACCGGTCCAGGGCGGCATCGAGCTTGTCGCCTCCCCGGCTCACGAAACGGGGCCCCGGCCCCTGCAGGGCAAGAGGATCGTCCGCGTCGACCATGCGGGCAGCCTTGGTGGCCGGCACACCGCGTACCATGACCCGGCCCGCGGCGATCTCCGCCTGCGCCCGATCCCGGCTGGGAACCAGCCCCCGCCGCACCAGCTCCGTGTCGAGCCGCCGGCGCAGCCCCTCAGCCCTTCGGAGAATCGGCGCCGCCGGGTGGCGGGGCGGCACCAGGCTCCGAGGAGGCCGTGGCGCCGCCGGCTTTCGTGCCCTTGCGCACGGAGCCGGACCGGCTGATGCCGGCGGACTTCGTGGCGCCGGACCCAGACGGCGGCGGCGGCGTGGCGGCCTGCGGCTCGGCCGCGGCCCGCACCTCGGCGATCTCCGCTTCCAGCCGGGCCACGTCGTCCTTGGTGGCCAGCCCCAGGGCGGTGACCTGCTCACGGATTTCCCGGCGCACGATCTCGGCCAGCTCCTCGGTGCCGGCCCGGCCTCGCTCCACCAGCCAGTCGGCCGCCTTCGTGGCCTGGCCCTTGGCCACCTCACCGGATGCGACGAGGTCGCGGACGATGCTCTCCGCCCGCTCTCGCGTCATCCCGAGGACCGACTGCCCGATCTCGAGGTACCGCTTGAAAAGCTCGTCACCGGCCATGGATCGAGACTACCCGTCGGTCTCAGAGCCCATGAGCTACGGACCTAAGCTGCCGCCGGTGCTCCCCCTCAAGGACTACAACCCCACGAAGCGCTTCCCGGTGGTCACCCTGCTCCTGATCGCCATCAACGTCGGCGTCTACTTCTTCGTCCAGCGCCCCTTCGACGAGGGCACGAGCCAGGCTGCCTTCACCTACGAAGTGGCCGCCATCCCGTGCGAAGTGGTCCAAGGCCGTCCCCTTTCCGAGGACGAGGTCGTGCGCACGATCCGGTTGAACGACGACACGGCCTGCGAGGAGCGCACCCCCGACGATCCGGCGGTCTTTCCGAACAAGTCGGTGTGGCTGGCCCTCGTCTACTCCATGTTCCTCCACGGCGGGCTGCTCCACCTGGGCGGCAACATGCTCTTCCTGTGGATCTTCGGCAACAACATCGAGGACCGGATGCGGATCCCCGGCTACATCGGCTTCTACCTCCTGGCCGGCCTCGCCGCCTCCGCCGCCCACATCCTGGTCCAGCCCGACAGCACCATCCCGGTCGTGGGTGCCTCAGGGGCCATCGCCGGCGTCATGGGCGCCTACCTGGTCCTGTTCCCCAACGTGAAGATCCGCTCCTTGATCATCCTGCTCATCATCGTGCTGTTCCGTGACATACCGGCCAAATGGCTGCTCGGCGCCTGGTTCGTGCTGCAGTTCTTCACCAGTCCCGACGAGGGGGTGGCCTGGGTCGCCCACGTGGGCGGGTTCGTGTTCGGCGCCCTGATCGCCTTGTTCCTCCGCGAGCGCCTGCGGCCCTCACGGGTCCCCGTGCTGGCGCCCGAGCCGGATCCGACCTGGTGACGGCGCTCTGCTAGGCAGAGGCCCGTGCCCCGTTTCGAACCCTTCGCCGGCGTCCGCTACGACCTCGACCGCGTCGACCTCGACGACGTCGTGGCGCCGCCCTACGACGTCATCGGTCCCGAGGACCAGTCGGCCCTGGAGTCCCGCAGCCCCTTCAACGTCGTCCACATCGACCTGGCGCGCGAGGAGAACGGCCGCGACCGGTACACCACCGCCGGCTGTCGGTTCGACGAGTGGTTGACGCAGGGCATCCTCCGCACCGATCCGGAGCCCGGCTTCTACGCCTACCGCATGGGCTACCACGACCCCGATGGCAACAGCCGCCAGATCGTGGGGGTGCTGGGCGCCCTGGAGGTCAGCGCGCCGGGTGAGGGCGACGTGCTGCCGCACGAGGAGACCCAGCACAAGATCCGCGATGACCGCCTGCGCCTCCTGCGGGCGTGCCGGGCTGACCTGTCGCCCGTCTGGGGCCTGTCGATGGCGGAGGGCCTCACCGAGCTGGCCACCGGCGCTGCGGGGTCGCCAGTGGCCCGCTGCACCGACGAGGAGGGCGTGCACCATCGGCTGTGGCGTCTCACCCAGCCGGCGGTGGTCGAGGCCTTGATGGCCACCGTGGCCTCGGCCCCGGTGGTCATCGCCGACGGCCACCACCGGTACGCCACCGCCCTGGCCCACCGGGACGAGGTTCGGGCGGCCCGGGGCTCGGCCGGCGGCGACGAGGATCTCCTGCTGGCCCTGGTGTGCGAGCTCACCGACGGCCAGGCCAGCGTGCGGCCGATCCACCGGCTGATCGCCGGGCTGCCGGACGACTTCGACGTGGTCGGCGCCCTCGAGCCGTTCTTCGAGCCGATCGCCGCCGATCTCCCGGTGACCTCCCTGCCGGAGCGCATGGCCGACGCCGGTGGCCTGGGACTGGTGCTCGGGCCGGATCGGAACTGGGTCCTGGTGCCCCGCGGCGCGGCGGACGCCGGCGGAGGCGATACTCCGCCCGACGCCGTCCTGCTCAACGAGGCGCTGGCCGGCCTCCCCGCCCACACGCTGTCCTTCGACCATTCGCTCGACTCGGTGTGCGCCACCCTGGCGGCGGGCCAGGCGTCGGCCGGCGTGCTGCTGCGGCCGGTGGACGTGCGCCAGATCGCCGACACGGCCCGAGCGGGGCGGAGGATGCCGACCAAGACCACTTTCTTCCACCCGAAGCCCCGTACCGGCATGGTCTTCCGCCGACTGGCGATCTGACCGCCGGCCGTCACGACAGCACGGCCTCGGCCAGGCGGTCCTGGGCCCGCTGGAGGGCGGCGGCGGCCCGCTTGGTGTGGCGGGCGTTGACCACCGCCTCGGCCACCACCTCGGTACGGCTCTGGGTGCTCCCGCCCGCCCGGTAGAACCGCCGCCGGACCCGTCCGACGACGAGCAACCGCTCGTCGACGTCGTGATCGCCGGCGCTGGCCGGCGCGCTGACCCACACCACCGGCACGGTCTCCGCCCGCTCGCCCGGCCGGTCCACCGTGACCTCGTAGGCCACCAACCGGTCGCCGGAGGGCAGCTCCCGGGTCTCAGCGGGGCGAGCCAACCGCCCGACAAGTACCACCACATTGGTCATCGCGCGTGTTCCCCTTCGTCGTGCCTGGAGGCGAGGGGGAAGCGCCGAGGAGAACTCTATCCAGGGGGTGAGACAGTCACCCGAGGCCGGCGAGGCGCTCAGCGGCATCGGCCAGCCCAGGCTCGACCGCCACCACCCGCCCGAAGAGCTCCCGCGCCTTGGGGGCGTCGCCCGCCCGCTCGTACAGGTCGGCCAGGGCGTACCAGAGCCGGGCGTGGTGCAGTGCCGCACCTCGGGACGGGCGCAGCGGGCCCCGCTCCAGGAGCTGGATGGCGCCGTGGATGTCGCCCTGGTCGGCCAGTGCGCCCGCAGCCACGATCCGGCCCTCGGTCACCAGTGCCGCGCCGGGCGAGGCTTCCCTCAGCTCGTCCCAGAGCTCGGCGACGGCGCCGTAGCGCTTGAGGGCCCGGTAGCAGTCGGCCAGCACCGGATGCTGCTCCACCGACCCGCCCAGACTGCGGAA
>CADCTB010000082.1:0-297 GCA_902805665.1 uncultured Acidimicrobiales bacterium | reverse complement strand
CGCCTCTTTGCTGAGCGGCTTGAGGATGCGCAGGGCGTCGGTCAGGTGGTCGCGCTCGAACGCGTCGGCCGCTTGCCCGAGACGACGCTCGACTCGGGGCGCCATGGACGCCTCGACTCCGGCGGCCACCTCCTGGGTGATGACCTTGGAGACCTTCCGGCTACGCGGCCGAGGGGCCGCAGGGGGCGCCTTGGCCGGCGGGCGCCGGGCGGAGGGCTCCTTGGTCCACTGCTCGGGCTGCCACTCGGGCGGACGGCCCCGGTCGCGCTTCTCCGGGTCGGGCCGGTCCTCCCGGTC
>CADCTB010000081.1 GCA_902805665.1 uncultured Acidimicrobiales bacterium | reverse complement strand
ATCCTTCCCGGCCCTGTGGCGACGGCCCGGCCGGCCTGGTCGCCCGAAGGACGCCAGATCGCCTTCGCCAGCGACCGTGACGGGGGCAACCTCGACATCTTCGTCGCCCCGACTGCGCCGACCGACGCAGGCGCCCCGCCCACCAAGGTCTTCTCCAGTCCGGGCCTCGACGGCGAGCCGGCCTGGTCACCCGACGGCACCAAGCTGGCCTTCGCCAGCGACCGCGACGGGGCCCCGCAGGTCTACGTCGCCAACCGTGACGGCTCCGGTGTGGTCAAACTGACGATGAAGCCCCGCAGCTTCACCCCGGCCTGGTCGCCCGACGGCACCAAGCTGGTCTATATCAACGATCCGGCCCCCGGAAGCTGACGTCGGGCAGGAAGACCCGGTGTATGCGTCGAACATGTAGACAGTGGTCGAGGTCCTCAAGGTCTCCAGCAAGTCCAATCCCAACTCGGTGGCCGGAGCCCTGGCCGGCGTCCTGCGCCAGGCGGGCGCGGTCGAGGTGCAGGTGGTAGGCGCTGGGGCCCTGAATCAGGCCGTCAAGGCCATCGCCATCGCCCGGGGCTTCGTGGCCCCCTCGAACATCGACCTGGTGTGCATCCCTACCTTCGCCGACATCGAGATCGACGGCCAGAGCCGCACCGCCATCCGCTTGGCCGTGGAGGACCGCTCGCACCGGCCGGCGACGGCGGACGGTCCGGGCGCAGCCGTTCCCGGCTCCGCAGCGCCCGGAGCTTCGGTTCCGGTGGCCGCGCCGGTCCTCAGCTGATCTGCGTGCCGACGGAGAGATTCGAACTCTCACTGACGACGCCCTAAACGTCGTGCCTCTGCCGGTTGGGCTACGTCGGCCGGCGATCCCCTCCAAGGATAGATAGAAGCGCGCGTGCTAGAGAGAAGGGTGCTTCGTCTTCCGAGGGTCCTGGCTGCGTGCGGTATCGCTCTGGTCGTCCTCACGGGCTGCAGCGGCGGTGACGATGACAAGGCAGCGACCCCCACGTCGGCGGCCGCAGGCGCGGCGCACACCAACGCCACCACCACGGTCCGCCCCGTCGACACCAGTTTCACCGGACAGAACAGCACCCAGTTCTGCGCCCTGGCCCGCACGTACAACGAGCGGTTCACCAGCGTCGGGGCCAACCCCACGCCGGCCCAGCTCCGGACCCTGTCCCGGGAGGGCCAGACAGCCATCAGCCAGGCGGTGAGCGGAGCTCCGGCCGAGATCAAGAAGGACGTCGAGGTCATCGCCAACACCTTCAACGTCTTTCTGGGCGAGCTGGAGAAGGTCAACTTCGAAGTGACCAGGGTGCCGCCAGCGGCACTGCAGTCGCTCTCGGCCCCAGAGTTCCAGCAGTCGACCACCCGCTTCCAGGCCTACACCCGCACCGTCTGCGGGGTCGGCTAGTCGCCGGAGCGGGCGCCGGTAGCCGATCAGCTCTTGGTTTAGTGGAAAATGGCTCGCTGGGGCGACCGGCATCGGCGTGCCGCCCGGGCCCGACCGTCGCCGCAAGGCCCGCAGAGCGCTCGCTCCGCTGGCCCCGAGCGGAGATCGATGGCCGGAGTGACCAGTCGGCCGGCGCGGGTACTGACCAGGCGGTTTGGTGGCGGGCCAATTCTTCAAGCGCGTAGCGAACGCCACTTATCATCAAACTCGCGCTGGACGCTAGCCTCGCTGGTATGGCCCCCACCTTTACGAACGACACCTTCGTCGGCGACCGGTCGAGCGAGGTGTACTCCCGGCTGCTCAAGGAGCGCATCGTCTTCCTCGGCACCGATGTCAACGACTCGTCGGCCAACCTCATCTGTGCCCAGCTGCTCCTGCTGCAATCCGAGGACGCCGACCGCGACATCTACCTGTACGTGAACTCCCCCGGGGGATCCGTGTCTGCCGGCATGGCGATCTACGACACCATGCAGTACGTGAGCTGCGACGTGGGCACCATCTGCCTGGGCATGGCCGCCTCCATGGGCCAGTTCCTGCTATGCGCGGGCACGCCCGGGAAGCGCTACGCCCTGCCCCACTCCCGGGTGCTCATGCACCAGCCGTCGGCCCAGATGCAGGGGGCGGCGGTCGACATCGCCATCCACGCCGAGCAGATCATCTACACCAAGCGGATCATGGCCGAGCGCATCGCCCAGCACACCGGCCAGAAGGTCGAGCAGATCGAGCTCGACTTCGACCGTGACCGCTGGTTCACCGCCGAGGAGGCCAAGACCTACGGCATCATCGACCACGTCATCTCGCGGGCGGCGCAGGTAGCGGCCTGACCGGACGTCGCAGGTCATGAAGGTCGTCGTCACCGGTTCATCAGGCCTCATCGGCAGCGAGCTGGTGGCGGAGCTGACCCGTCAGGGCCACCAGGTGACCCGGCTGGTCCGGCGCCCGCCCCAGGCCGGGGAGGCGGCCTGGGACCCCGCGGCCGGCACGATCGAGGCGGAGAAGCTCGAGGGGCATGACGCGGTCGTGAACCTGGCCGGCGTCGGCATCGGTGCGCATCGCTGGACCGACGACCACAAGCGGGCGGTGCGGGACAGCCGGGTCAAGGGCACCGACCTGCTGGTCCGCACGCTGGCCGGGTTGTCCCAGCCCCCGAACGTCCTGGCCTCGGGCTCGGCCGTCGGGTTCTACGGCTACGAGAGCGAGCTGCCCGTCACCGAGGCGACCCCTCGCGGCGCCGGCTTCCTCGCTGACGTGGTCACCGAATGGGAGGAGGCGACGGCACCGGCCGCCGACGCCGGCATCCGGGTCGTGGTGGTCCGCAGTGGAGTCGTCCTGACCGCCAAGGGCGGCGCGCTGAAGAAGCAGCTCCTGCCGTTCAAGCTGGGCCTGGGCGGGCGCCTCGGCACGGGCCGGCAGTGGCTGAGCTGGGTCTCCCTCGACGACGAGGTGGCCGCCATCATCCACCTGCTGGCCACCGACAACGTCGAGGGACCGGTCAACGTCACTTCGCCCGAACCGGTGACCAACGCCGAGTTCACCGCCACCCTGGCCCGGACGCTCAAGCGCCCGGCGGTCATGCCGGTGCCGACATTCGCCCTCAACGCGCTGTTCGGGCCGCAGATGACCCAGGAGATGCTGCTCGGCGGCCAGCGGGTGCTTCCCAAGGCCCTGGAGCTTTCGGGGTTCACGTTTGCCCATCCCAAGCTCGAGGACGCTCTGCGCCACAGCCTCGGCCCGCACTGATCGACATGCTCGTCCCTGCGGCGCCGGTTCGTTACCTTGGGCCGATGCCCTCGGCGCCGGACCCGATCCGTCATGCCTGAGGCCCCCGGTCGGGCGGAAGACCACAAGCGCGCCACCTGGGTGGCACTGCGCACCCTGCGGCAGCGTCCGAGGGTCGTCGACCAGGGGACGAACGGCGAGCCGATCTACGAGGTCCGGTCGGTCCGGCTCATCCTCCGAGACAAGGCCGACCATTTCAACCGCCTGGCCGAGTGCTCGAAATGCGGGCGGGAAGTTCCTGGCGCACCGGTCCTGTCGCAGTCCGACCTCACCCGGCTCTCGCATTCGGTGATCTGCAAGGAGTGCGTGCGGACGGCGACCGTCTCGTCCCCGGGGGGAGACCCGGTGCCAGGTCAGAAGGCAGAACCCGCCGTGCCGCGCCCTGCGGAGGCCATGAGCCAGCCCACCCGCGAGCCGGTTGCCCCCGCAGTCGACGACGGGAGGATCGCCGCCCTCGAAAGCCAACTCGGGGCCATGCTCACGCTCCTCACCGACCTGGCCGACGTCCAGCGGACGGAGTCGGTGCAGCGTCGCGAGGCCGATGACGCCTTGCAGTCCCATTTCCGGGCCGCATTGCTGCAGGGGCTCGACGATGTCCGGCCTCAGGTCGCATCGTCCCCGGGGGTCGAGCCCTCGTCCGTGGATGCGCTCGAGGCCCGGGTGCGGCAGAGCTTCGCCGGCGTGGTCGAGCTCGTCCAGAGTCAGCGCAGCGAGCTCGGCACGTTGGGCGCCGCGCTCGCCGAAACCCGCTCGGAGCTGGGAGCGGTCGCCCAGTCGAACCAGAGGCTGACTGCACGCTTGGACGACGTCGCCTCCCGGCTCTCGGCCCAGCCGACCCCTCGCGGCATGGTGGAGGCGTTCCGCGACGAGATCGCCGAAGTCGAATCCCGGCTGGCCGGCTCGCTCGATGCCCAACGTGCCGACCTGCAGGCTGCCCTCGCCGAAGGTCTCACTCAGGCCCGACTCGAGTTCGCGTCGCTCGAACAGGAGCTTCAGGGCAGCGTTGCCGCCCTCTCCGAACTGGTCGACGCGCAGCGCGACGAGCTCGAAACCGCGCTGAGCAACCGGTTGCGCCAGGGGATGGCAGCAGTGGCCGACAAGGTCGAGCAGCTCACCGAGGTCCACGACGAACTCCGGGGCAAGATCGACGGCCTCCTCGAGAGCGCCTTCGACGCCGAGACTCGTTTGAACGCGCTCGCCTCCTCGGCTGAGGCCGCCGGGAGCCGGATGGATGCCTTCGAACAGAGCACCGCCGAGTCGGTCAGTCGACTGACCCGCCTGATCGAGCTCGAGCGTCGCATGCGGGAGGACGAACGCGCTTTGCAGGACCTCGCGACCAAGGAGGCGCGCCCTCGGACCGGGACCGCACCGGTGCCGGCGCCGGCGGCGGCACCTGCCGGCGGGAACCTGCTCGACGCCCTCGACCGGCAGCTTCAGGAAGCAGAGCTGCGGCTCGCCCGGCGGGTCTCGACGCACGATTCGAGATAGCCGGCGCCTGCAGGAGTTCCCCGGGTCGGCGGTTCGCAGCATCGCAGGTAACCTGAAAGCATCTCCAGCTCCTCCGATTCGGCTCCGAAGCGCCACAAGCGGGCGAGTTGGATCGCGCTGCGAACGCTGCGCCAGGTGGCCACGGTCGTGGGCGAGACGAGTGGCGGCGACCCGATCTACGAGGTCAGATCCGTCCGCTTGGTCCTTCGGCCCGACGCCACCCATTTCAACCGGGTTGCCGCGTGCTCGAAATGCGGACGGGAGGTTCCCGGGGCCGCGGTGCTGAGCCCTGCCGATCTCGACCTCATCCCGCACCCGGTCATCTGCAAGAGCTGCGTCAGCACGGCAGGCTCGCCGATGTTCGAGAGCGAGAGGCGCCGCCCGCTCGCTCCTGCGCCTTCCCCGCCCGAGGTGACGCCCGTCAACGGGTCGGTGTCGGCTTCACCTGTGGCAATTCCGGCGGACGATGCCCGACTGGCCGCGCTCGAGCGGAAGCTCGACGACGCGATGGAGCAGCTGAGGATCAGCGGCGAGCTCCAGCGGTCGGAGGTCCTGGCCGCCGTCGACGAGCGTATGGCTCACCTGCACAGCACTGCCCAGCCCCAAGCCGTCGAGCAGGAGGATTGGGACGAGATGGTCCGGCGGGTCGACCACATCGCCGAACGTCTGATGCAGGACGCTGCGGGTCGCTCCCGGGTCCAGGACCTCGAGGAACGTATGCAGCGTCTTCAGACGGTCGTCGACGCACGTCTGGACCAGTCCGGCGCCGAGCTGCTCGCCACCCTTGACGCGCGCCTTGGGGAGGTGCTGGCCGCGAACGGGGAGCTGGGCACTGTGCAGGACGAGCTACGCCGAGGGCTCGAGGCGGTAAAGGCCCGCATGCAGGAGCTCCAGACCGGGCTCGACACCGGGCTGGCCCGGGTGCAGCCCGATGGTGTGACGCTGGCCCAGGCACGGGGCGATGTGACCCGGTTGGAGACGCGCCTCACAGGTCGCCTTGCCGGCCTGGCCGCCGGCATCGTCAGTCAACGGCGCGAGCTCCTGGCAATGGTCGAAGAAGGCCTCCAGAGCGTCGGCGAGCGGGTGCAGGAGTTGCGGGCGAGCGTCGACGACGGGGCGGTTCGTGCAGAAGCCGGTTCGGCTGTCCTCGAGCGCGCAACTCAGGAGCTCGCCCGGCTGGGCGACCAGCTCAACGAGCGACTCGATCGCCTTTCCGAGCGGACGGTCCGCACCGAGCCGGCGGACAATGAGCGGCTGCGAGCGCTGGAGGAGTGGACTGTCCTTACCGCGGAGGCCGATACGCAGCGCCTGCGTGCCATCGACCAGCACCTCGAGGAGGCGGCGGAACGTCTGGCCCACGCGCTCGAGTCGCAGAGGGCCGAGCTCCAGTCTGACCTTCAAGACGGCTTGGCCGAGGTCCGATCGGCGATCCCCGAGCCCGTGCCGGTCGAAACGGAGCGGCTGCAGGCGCTGGAGGAACGCGTCG
>CADCTB010000080.1 GCA_902805665.1 uncultured Acidimicrobiales bacterium | reverse complement strand
CAGCATCTGCACGACCAGCAGAGCGGCGTTCATCGCTCCGTCGATGGCAACGGTGGCCACCGGGATGCCGCGCGGCATCTGAACGGTGGCGTAGAGGGCGTCGACACCGTTCAGCGCCCCACCCGACAGCGGTACGCCGACGACCGGCAGGGTGGTGTTGGCCGCCACCGCCCCGGCGAGGTGGGCGGCCATCCCTGCGCCGCAGATGATGGCGGCGTACCCGTTCGCACGCGCCGAGCCGGCGAACTCGGCCACTGCGGCCGGTGTCCGGTGGGCCGACATGACCCGCTCGTCCGCCTCCACGCCGAACTCGCCGAGCGTCGCGGTGGCCGGAGCCATCTTCGACTGGTCGTTCGGCGACCCCATGAGAACGGCGACCTTCATGCGTTCCTCCCGTTGGGTGCATTCCGCGTCGTGATCTCGGCGAAAAAGGCCGATTTCACGACGGGGAATGCACAATCGCAGCGATGTCTGTCCGGTAGTGCATGCCGGGCCACGAGATGGCCGACACTGCTTCGTAGGCCGTCGCCCTGGCCGCGGCGACGTCACCGCCCATGCCGGTGACGTTCAGCACCCGGCCCCCGGCCGTGACCCACTGGTCGCCCCCGCGGGCGACGCCGGCACGGAACACGGTCACGTCGGGCAGGATGTCGGCCTTCTCGAGGCCCTCGATGACGTCGCCGGTGCGGGGGTGGAGCGGGTAGCCCTCGGTCGCGAGGACGACGGTGACGGCCGCCCGCTGGTCGAACTGCGGATCCGTTTCGATGCGGCCCCGGGCGGCCTCGGCAAGGAGCTCGGCCAGGTCGCCCTTGTAGCGGGGGAAGACGGCCTGGGCTTCAGGGTCGCCGAAGCGGACGTTGTACTCGACCATCTTCGGCCCGTCGGAGGTGAGCATGAGGCCTGCGTACAGCGCGCCGCGGTAGTCGATCCCGCGGGCGGTCAGGGCGGCGAGGGTGGGCTGCAGCGCCCGTTCGAGCACCTCGGCGACCACGTCGGGGCCCACGAAGGGGACGGGCGAGTACGCACCCATACCCCCTGTGTTCGGCCCCGCGTCACCGTCGGAGAGGCGCTTGAAGTCCTGGGCGGGGGCGAGGGCGACGGCCCGCCGGCCGTCGCACACGCACAGCAGCGACAATTCCGGACCGTCGAGCCACTCCTCGATGACGACCCGGCGGCCGGCGTCGCCGAACGTGGTGCCCGACAGCTTGGCGGCCACGTCGGCGGCGGCTTCGTCGAAGGAGTCGGTGACCAGCACGCCCTTTCCGGCGGCCAATCCATCGGTCTTCACCACCCATGGTCCCGGGAGGGTGCGTAGGAAGGCCACGGCGGGCTCCACATCGGTGAAGGCGCCGTAGCCGGCGGTCGGTACGCCGGCCTCCTCGAGCACCTCCTTCATCCACGCCTTCGACCCTTCGAGACGGGCGCCGTCGGCGCCCGGGCCGAACACCAGCTTCCCGGCGGCGCGGAGGCGGTCGGCCAGGCCGTCGACCAGAGGCGTCTCGGGCCCGATGACGTAGAGGTCGGCGTCGATCTCCTCAGGCGGCTGCGAGGTGGATCCCGGGATGCCCGGATTCCCAGGGGTGACGACGACGTCGGCGGTCCGGCCCAGGGCGACGGCCAGCGCGTGCTCCCGCCCGCCCGAGCCGACGACACAGACTCTCAACGGCTAGATGACCAGGATGCCCGGGCCGACGTCCCCGGTGTCTTCCGCATCCCAGTAGTCGTCGTGATCACCGTCGTCGTCCTCGTCCTGGTGGTCGATGACCGACGGGTCGGTGAACTGGACGAACTGCTCGCGGCCCGGGCCCACGCCCACCATGCCGACGGGCACGCCGCACGCCTCGGCCAGGAAGTTGAGGTAGTCGCGGGCCGCCTGCGGCAGGTCGTCGAGCGTGGTCGCTCCGGTGAGGTCCGTGTTCCATCCCGGCAGCTCTTCGTAGACCGGCTTCACCTTGTGCAGGATCGACTGGTGGTACGGCGGGTGCAGGTACTTCTCGCCGTCGGCCTCGTAGGCCACGCAGACCTTGAGCGTGTCGAAGGCGTCGAGCACGTCGAGCTTGGTGACGGCGAGCTCGGTGAGGGAGTTGAGGCGCACCGCCTGACGGAGCATGACCGCGTCGAACCAGCCGGGACGCCGGCGGCGGCCGGTGTTAGTGCCGAACTCCTGACCGCGGTCGACGAGGGCGTCGCCCGTCTCGTCGAGCAGCTCGGTGGGGAACGGACCGGCGCCGACCCGGGTGACGTAGGCCTTGGCCACGCCGATCACCCGCTGGATGTGCATGGGGCCGACGCCGGCGCCGATGAGTGCTCCGCCGGCCACCGGGTTCGACGACGTGACGAACGGATAGGTGCCGTGGTCGAGGTCGAGGAAGGTCGCCTGGGCCCCCTCGAAGAGCACGTTGGCGCCCTCTTCGAGGGCGTCATGGACCAGGCCCACGGAGTCGGCGATCATCGGCTCGATGCGCGTCCGGAGGTCGCCCAGGTAGAGATCGGCGATGTCGTCTGCCGAGAGCGGCAGGCGGTTGTGGATCTTGGCCAGGATGAGGTTCTTCTCTTTCAGTACGACCTCGAGCTTCTCCCGGAAGATCTTGGGGTCGAGCAGGTCCTGGACCCGCAGGCCCACGCGGGCCGCCTTGTCCGCGTACGCGGGCCCGATCCCCCGCTTGGTGGTGCCGAGGCTGTTCTTGCCGAGCTTGCGCTCCGTGAGGCGGTCGAGCTCGGAGTGGTACGGCATGATCAGGTGGGCGTTGCCGCTGACCTTGAGCCGCGAGCAGTCGACCCCGCGGGCCTCGAGCCCGTCGACCTCGGCCACGAGCACCGCCGGGTCGACGACCACCCCGTTGCCGATCACCGGGGTGACCCAGGGATACAGGATGCCACTGGGAACCAACTGCAGGGCGAAGGACTCCTCGCCGACGACGATGGTGTGGCCGGCGTTGTGGCCGCCCTGATAACGGACCACGACCTGCATCTGCTTGGTCAGCAGGTCGGTCAACTTGCCCTTGCCCTCGTCGCCCCATTGGGTGCCGACGATCACGGTACCGGGCACGCGCGTCTCCTAAGAATGTTCCTTCTGCGGTCCGAGCAGTGTATCGCCCCGCTCCAAGAGCTCCGCTCGAGATTGGGCCTTAAGCTTTTCGGGGTCACGCCGATAGATGGAGAGCGGCACCCCGCCAGCCGCACAGGGAGATGGTGAGGCCGGCACAACGGAGCCCCGCCCCGCCAGGGAGCTCGGCCGGCCTCACCATCCCCTACCTTCAGGAGCGTGCCCGCTCCTGCCTGCCGCATCCTCCTCGTCCGCCACGGCCAGTCCATGTGGAACGCCGACGGCCGGTGGCAGGGGCAGGCCGACCCTCCGCTCTCCGCCCTCGGCGAGGAGCAGGCCCGGGACGCCGCAGCCCGGCTGGTCAGCGGCGGCTTCGCCCGCGTCGTCGCCTCCGACCTGCGGCGGGCCCGCCGAACTGCGGAGATCCTGGCCGAGGCGCTCGGCCTGCCGGTGGAGTCCGACCCCGACCTACGGGAGATCGACGTCGGTGACTGGACCGGCCTCACCCGGGCCGAGATCGAGGCCCGCTGGCCCGGAGAGCTGGCCGAGTGGTCGGAGGGTCGACGGGAATCCACGATGGGCGGCGAGTCGCGCCGGCACCTCACCGACCGCGCTCGGGCCGCGCTGGCCCGGGCCGCGGCCGGGTCGTCACCCGGCGACAGGCTGCTGCTGGTGAGCCACGGCGCCCTCATCCGCAACCTCGACCGCGTCCTGGGGCTGCCGCCGCACCCCATCGGCAACCTGATGGGCCGCTGGTACGAGGCGGACGGCAACGGCTCGCTCGCTCCGGGAGACGTGGTGTCGCTCGTCGATCCCGAGGAGCGGACCCTGTCGCCCTCGCTCTGAGCGGGGTTACGCCGAGTACCACCCGGCGACGTCGGCGACGAGGTGGGTCGAGCCGCTGTTGTTGTAGAGGTTGATGCGCCCTCCGGCGCCCACCTTGACCACCACCAGGTTGGGGACGGTCAGGTT
Organism: uncultured Acidimicrobiales bacterium; assembly: GCA_902805665.1. Taxonomy (GTDB): domain Bacteria; phylum Actinomycetota; class Acidimicrobiia; order Acidimicrobiales; family AC-14; genus CADCTB01. The sequence continues at coordinate 22,479 of CADCTB010000080.1, read as the reverse complement.
CGGGACGTAGTTCAGGTTGGCGGCCAGTGGGAGGGGGAGCCCGGTGGGCCAGGCGGTGAGGAAGCTCGTCGCCGTCGGCTGGGTGGCCGTGACGTTGAGCACCACGGCCGCCACGCCCGTCGCCGGAACCCCACCCCGGCCCGTCACCTGGACCTGCAGCGTCGAGGCGGGCCCGACCGGCACAGCCGGGGCGCCGACGCCGGAACGAGTGTCGAGGATGCGGGCCGGGACAACGCTCGTGTAGACCGACGCGCCGGCGACGCCGTCGACGCCGAACCATCCGGCGACATCGGCGACCACATGGGCCGACCCCGCGTTGTTGTACAGGCTGATGCGGCCGTTGTCCCCCACCTTCACCACCACCAGGTTCGGGACGGTCTGGCCGGTGACGTAGTTGAGGTTGGACGCCAGCGGCCGGGCTCGGCCCGTGGGCCACGCGGTGAGGAAGCTGGTTGCCGTCGGCTCGGTGACTGCAACGTTGAGCACCACGGCGCTGGCGTTGTCGGGCACGCCGCCTCTGCCCGTCACCTGGAGGTCGATCGCCCCGGCGGGGCTCAACGCGAAGGGAGCCCCGACGCCGTACCTGGTGTCGAGGATGCGGGACGGCACCACGCCGGTGTACCTCGCTCCGGTGGTCCCGCCGACCTCGCCGTACCAGCCCGCCACATCGGCCACCATGTGCGTCGATCCGCTGTTGTTGTACAGGCTCACCCGACCCTCTGCGCCGGTCTTGACCACGACCAGGTTCGGGACCGTCTGCCCCGAGACGTAGTTGAGGTTGGAGGCCAAGGGCCGGGCCTGGCCCGTCGGCCACGCGGTGAGGAAGCTCACCGCCGAAGCCTCGGTCACGGTCACGTTGAGCACCACGGCGGACACACCCGCCGACGGAACGCCACCCCGGCCTGTGACCTGGAGGTTGAGGGTGCCGCCCGGCCCGACCCGGCCCACCGCCGCACCCAGACCTTCACGGGTGTCGAGGATGCGGGCCGGCTCGACCGGGTGGTAGCGACTGCCGACGATCGCCATGCCCGGCGCCTCGTAGGCGCCCATGTCGACGACGGCCGACCCGTCACCGTTGCCGTCCGTGATGCGCGGGGAACCCGCGAGGTCGGTGGCGGGGAGCAGCACGGTCAGCCCAGGGTCGCCGGCATCGACGGCCGGGGAGCCGGCCCGGAGGCGGTAATCGGGCGGCGACGCCGCCGGCGCGACGAAGAGGGGGTCAGCCGAGATGTTGCCGGCCCACCCGGTGAGCTCGCCCCCGCAGCCCTCGTACACCGAGCCGGTGCCGTTGTACACGTCGTTGACCGCGAACGACATCTGCGCGGTCGGCGCACAGCTCACCAGACTGGCCCCGGCCGGGCCCACGACGATGTTGCCGGCGACCGTCCCCGTGGTGACGTCGGCCATGGCCGAGCCGGTCGGCGCCTGGTTGCCCACGATGGTGTTGTGCAGCAGGCGGTCGAGGCTGTTGGTGCGCCAGAGCACGCCACCGCCCTTGGCGTACGCACCGACCAAGGCCGTGTTGTTCGCGATGATGTTGTCCACGACCATGCCGCCGTACATGGTGAGGCCGCCGCCACCGCCGTGCGCCCCCACTGCCCGGTTCCCCCGGATGATGTTGTTCCGTACCACGGTCGTCCCGAAGATGACCAGCCCGGCCGCGGTATCGGCCACGTTGTCCTCGATGCGATTCCCGACGATCTCGCTGCTGGACCCGGCCCAGATGCCGCCGCCGTCCAGGGGGGTGGTGTTGGCGGTGATCACGTTGTCCTGGATGAGCGGCGAGCCCGCGGCGACGCCGATGCCCGAACCGTTGTTGGCGGTGACGACATTGCCGACGATGGCGGGCGACGCGTCCTTGACGGCGATCCCGCCCCCGAGGAGTTGCGTCTGGAACGGCGGTTGGAGGCCATCGGTGATGGTGAAGCCCCGCAACACCGACGCCCGGGTCTCGGCGGTGTGGAAGACCACCGTGATGCCGGTGGCGTCACCGTCGATGATCGTGGTCGCCGGGCCGGCCGAGCTCCTCACTTCGATGGCCTTGCCCTTGAAGTCGATGCGCTCGTGATAGGTCCCGGGGGCGACGACCACCGTGTCGCCGGTCGATGCCTGCTCGATGGCGGCCTGGATCGTCGACCGGTCCGCCGGGACGTTGATGGTTACTGCGGCGTGCGCCGGGCTCCCACCGAGCCCTACGAGGCTGGCAGCGAGAAGGGCCGCGACCGCAACCAGGTTCCGGACACTGTCTCGCCGCATCGTCGTCCTCCATCCGCCGCCCCAACGTGGACGGACCCCATCACCGCGACATCGGCCCGCAGCCGGACGACCTTTAGGCGAAGAAGGCGGTCACGTCGGAGCGATCGCGGGTGCGGCGCATGGGCGGCAGGGCGCCGAGGATGGCCGGGCGGTAGGAGGCCTCGGCCAGGCGGGGGTCGAGGACGGCGACCACACCCCGGTCGGTGGCGCTGCGGATGAGGCGGCCGGCGCCCTGGGCCAGGCGGATGGCGGCGTGGGGGATGTCGACCACGGAGAACGCAGCCGGACCGGCCCGCTCCCGGCGGGCTTCGGCCACGGGGTCGTCGGGGCGGGCGAACGGCAGGCGGTCGATCACCACCTGGGAGCAGGCGTCGCCCGGTACGTCGACGCCCTGCCAGAAGCCCATGGTGGCGAACAGGCACGACGATTCGTCGGTGCGGAACGCCTCGATGAGGGCGGGCTTGGGCAGGTCGTCCTGGGCCAGCAGGGTGTACGGCAGCCGGCCATCGAGGGCGGCTTTGGCGGCCCGCATGGCCCGCCACGACGTGAACAGGGCCAGCGTGCGGCCGCCGGCCGCGGTCAGGAGGAACTCCAGCTCGTCGTGGGCGGCGGCTTCGTGGTCGGCGTGTCTGACGTCGGGAAGGCGGGGGACGTAGAGGAGCGACTGGTTGCGGTAGTCGAACGGGCTGCCGACGTCGATCTCCACCGCGGTGCCGGTGAGGCCCAGCCGGGCCGAGATGCCGGGTGGGATGGTGGCCGACGTGAGGATCGGCGTGGCCGACGACCACAGCATCTTCGCCAGCTCGACGCCGACGTCGACGGGCGCCACCCGGAGGCTCGGTTGCGTGCCCGACGACTCCACCCAGGTGACGAAGTCGTCGGCGGCACCGAGCACCGTGTCGACGTCGGCGGCGAGGGTGTCGAGGGCCTTGGCCGCCCGCTCCCGGCGGGCCTTGGCGTCGGCGGTCTCGCCATCGGGTGCGCCCCGCAGGGCGCTGCGCTCCTCGCGCACCACCTGGGCCAGGTCGGCGAGCGCCTCGGCGACGGCAGGCTCACCCGTCGCCCCCTTGGCCAGCCGCCGGCCGACAAAGGGGGTGAGGGCGCGGTCCAGGCTGTCTCGGTGGCGGACCAGCGCGCTGCCGGGGGCCAGGCGGGCGACCGCCCCGACCCGACCGGGGGTGAGGGTGACCCCCAGGGCGCCCGAGAGGACGTCCTCCGTCTCATGGGCCTCGTCCACGATCACCACGTCGTGCTCGGGGAGCACGTGGCCGCCCGACGCCACGTGGGCGCCCAGGAGGTGGAGGTTCACGACGATCACGTCGGCCTCGCGGGCCCGCTCGTAGGCGGCCTCGGCGAAGCAGCTCTGCCCGCTCGGGCAGGCCTGGGCGCCCGGGCACTCCTCGGAGCCCACGCTCACCGAGGACCAGGCCGCCGGCCGAGGCTCGAAGTCGAGCTCGGCCCGGTCGCCGGTCTGGCTCTGCTGCCCCCAAGCCAGGAGCTTGGTGACCTCGGCCCCCATGCCCGACCGGTCCGGCCCGACGGCCAGGGTGGGGGCGTCGGCCTCACGGGACGCCTCGGACGCAGCCTGGCGGCACAGGTAGTTGCTGCGCCCCTTGAGCACCGCCCACGTCAGATCGGGGCGCAGCCCGGAGGCCACCATCGTGGGCAGGTCCTTGCCGGCCAGCTGGTCCTGGAGGGCCTTGGTGGCGGTGGCGATCACCACCCGCCGCCCGCCGCCGTCGAGCAGTGCACCCACCAGGTACGCCCACGTCTTGCCGGTACCGGTGCCGCCCTGCACGACGAGCGCGCGCTCCTCCCGCACCGCGGTCGCCACCGCCTCGGCCATGGCGATCTGGCCGGGGCGGGTCTCGCCTCCGAGCTTCGCCAGGGCTCTCGCCGCCGAACCGGGGTCTGTCGACATCGCTATGACGATGCCAGATGACCCCGGTTCGGGCGAGGACGCTTACTTCAGGACGAGCTCGTCGCCGGCCACGTCGACGTGGACGGTGTCGCCCTCGCCGTACCGGCCCTCGAGCAGGGCCAGGGCGAGGGGGTCGGCGATCTTGCGCTGGATGACCCGCTTGAGCGGGCGGGCCCCGTAGGTGGGGTCGTAGCCGACCCGCGCCAGCCAGGCGGCGGCGTCGTCGCTGACGTCGAGGGTCAGCCGGCGAGCGGCCAGGCGGGTGGCCAGGTGGCGGACCTGGATGTGGACGATGCGCTCGATGTCGGCCTCGGTGAGCGACCGGAACCGCACGATCTCGTCGATCCGGTTGAGGAACTCGGGCCGGAAGAACGCCGCCGGGTCACCGGGCAGGTTCGACGTCATGATGAGCACGACGTTGGAGAAGTTCACCGTGCGGCCCTGACCGTCGGTGAGCCGGCCGTCGTCGAGCAGCTGGAGGAGGACGTTGAAGACCTCGGGGTGGGCCTTCTCGATCTCGTCGAGCAGCACGACTGCGTACGGGCGGCGACGGACGGCCTCGGTGAGCTGGCCGCCCTCGTCGTAACCGACGTAGCCGGGAGGGGCGCCGATGAGCCGGGAGACGGTGTGCTTCTCCTGGTACTCGCTCATGTCGATGCGGATGGTGGCCCGCTCGTCGTCGAACAGGAAGTCGGCCACCGACCGGGCCAGCTCGGTCTTGCCCACGCCGGTGGGGCCGAGGAAGAGGAACGAGCCGATGGGGCGGTTGGGGTCGGACAGGCCCGAACGGGACCGGCGGATGGCGTTGGCGACCGCGGAGACGGCCTCGTCCTGGCCGATGACGCGCTCGTGGAGGACCTCCTCCATGCGGACGAGCTTGGCCACCTCGCCCTCCATCAGCTTGGACACGGGGATGCCGGTCCACCGGCTGACGACCTCGGCCACGTCCTCGGCGTCGACCTCCTCCTTCAGCATGCGCCGGTCGGCCTGCAGCTCCGAAAGCGACGCCGACGCGGCCTCCAGCTCCTGCTCGAGCTCGGGGATGCGGCCGTAGCGCAGCCGGGCGGCAGCCTCGAGGTCGGGCTCCCGCTCGACCTGCTCGCGCACCGACTCCAGCTCCTCCTTGAGGGCCCGGATGCGGCCGATGGCGTCGCGCTCGAGGTTCCAGTGGGCCTTCATGCCGTCGGACTGCTCGCGCAGGTCGGCCAGCTCGGCGTCGATGGCGGCCAGGCGCTCCCGGCTCGACGTGTCGGTCTCCTGGGCCAGGGCGACCCGTTCGATCTCCAGCTGGCGCATGCGCCGCTCGACCACGTCGATCTCAGTCGGCATGGAGTCGATCTCGATGCGGAGGCGGCTGGCCGCCTCGTCGATGAGGTCGATGGCCTTGTCGGGGAGGAAGCGCCCGGTGATGTACCGGTCGGACAGCACGCCGGCGGCCACCAGGGCGGCGTCCTGGATGCGGACACCGTGGTGGACCTCGTAGCGCTCCTTGAGGCCACGGAGGATGGCGATGCTGGCCTCCACCGACGGCTCGCCGACCATCACGGGAGCGAACCGGCGCTCGAGGGCGGCGTCCTTCTCGATGTGCTTGCGGTACTCGTCGAGGGTGGTGGCGCCGATCATGCGCAGCTCGCCGCGGGCCAGCATGGGCTTGAGCATGTTGGAGGCGTCCATGGCCCCCTCGGCCGCCCCGGCGCCGACGACGGTGTGCAGCTCGTCGATGAAGGTGATGACCTGGCCGGCGGCGTCGGTGATCTCCTTGAGGACGGCCTTCAGCCGCTCCTCGAACTCGCCGCGGTACTTGGCCCCGGCGACCATGGAGCCGAGGTCGAGGGCGACGATGCGGCGGCCCTTCAGCGACTCGGGGACGTCGCCCTCCGCGACGCGCCGGGCCAGGCCCTCGACGATGGCGGTCTTGCCGACGCCGGGCTCACCGATGAGCACAGGGTTGTTCTTGGTGCGGCGGGAGAGGACCTGGATGACCCGGCGGATCTCCTCGTCGCGCCCGATGACCGGGTCGAGCTTGCCGTCACGGGCCGCCTCGGTGAGGTCGCGGCCGTAGCGCTCGAGGGCCTGGTAGCTCTCCTCGGGGTTCTGGCTGGTGACCCGGTGGCTCCCCCGCACGTCGCGCAGCACGTTCAGCAGGTCCTCCCGGGCCACGCCGACCTGGTCGGTCAGGGCCAGGAGGATGTGCTCGGTGGACAGGTACTCGTCGCCGAACTGGGCCCGCTCACGGTCGGCGGCGTCCATGACGTCGCGCGTCTCCCGCGAGAGGCGGGGCTCGCCGCCCCCGTAGGCCTGGGCCAGCTTGGACAGGGCGGTCTCGGTGCGGCTGCGCAGGGCCGGCGCGGCGACCCCTGCCCGGGTGAGCGTGGGCAGGACGACCCCGTCCTCCTGGCCCAGCAGGGCGGCCAGCAGGTGCTCGGGGGTGACTTCGGCGTGGTGCCTCTGGCGGGCCAGGTCGAGGGCGGTGGCCACCGCCTCCTGGGTCTTCTGGGTCCAGCGGTTGGGATCGAGCGGCATCTGCGGCTTACCTCACAACAGGAAAGTTGACAACACCCTACTCAACCTCGGCTGGGGCGGTCTGCATTCCCGTCTACCCCGATTCCGGCGGGTTCCGCCGTGCTCCGCCCCGGCGCGACCGCCGGCGGCGGGCCCGGTCGGCCGCGATACGGGTTTGCTCGTCCTTGCTCCGGCCCTGAGGGGCCGCGGTGAGGTCGGCGTCGTCCTCGGGCGCGAGGTCGGCGTCGGTCCTGACTCCGGGCGTCGACGTCCTGCCGGGGTCGGCGAGGAGGTCGTCGATGAAGAAGTCGTCGTCGGGCTGGGGCGCCCAAGGCGACTCGGCCGAGGGGCGCAGCCCGGTCGGCACCGGGCCGTCGAGGAGCTCGGCGATGACGATCTCCGCCTCCGGATGGTGCGGTGGATGTTCGGGCACCGCCGGGCGTTCGGGTTGGAGCGGCGCTTCCGGCGCGACGTCGGACTGCGCCCCGGGCTCCTGCTCGGGAGCGGGCCCGACCAGGCGTCCGACCGCGCTGTCGGGGCCCTCGGGAAGGGCCAGGTGGTCGGCGAGCAGATCCTCGGCCGGGAACGGGGTGGCCCGGACCGGAGGCAGGTCCTCGGGGAAGAGATCCCAGAACGACAGCTCCTCGGCCGGCACCGGAGGGATCGCCGCGGGCGGGTCGGCGGGGTCGTGCGGCGACACTGCGGGCATGGAGCCGGTGTCGAAGGGGGCCCACTCGACCTCAGGCTCCGGTGTGGCGGGCGTGCCGGTCTCGGCCGGCGGGCCGGCGTCGGCGCCCGTCCGGTCCTCGGGGGACCGGCCCTCCTTTTCCTGCGACGGTGGCGCGAGGGAAACCGGCGGAAGGTCCTCGCCCCAGAGGTCTTCGGCCAGGAGCTGGGCGATCGCCGGCCCCTGGGGCTTGACCCGGGGAGGCGGCGGCGTGACGACCGTCGGCGGGCCCCCGTCGTCGGCCACCTCGACCGCCTCGGACACGCTGGTGGCGGGGGCCGGATCCACCTCCGGCTCCGGCCGGTCCGACGGCGTGGCCGCAGCGCCCTTCTTCTGAGGTCCACCGCCCTTCTGAGCCGGACCGCCCTTGGGCCCGCCGCGGGCCTTCGGTGCTCTCGCGGAGCGCGGCGCCATCGGCGCCTTCACGGTGGCGCCCGACTTCTTGGCGCCCGCGACACCGGTCTCGAGCACCTTCAACCCCGGCGCGGCCGACGGCAGAGGTGCGGGCTTGGCCCGGGGGGCGACAGTCGCCGGTGCGCGACGCCGCAGGTACACCGTCTGGAGGACGGCGGCCAGCAGGAGGGCCATGGTGAGGGCGAAGAGGGTGCGGACCCGACGGTCATGGCCGCTCGACGAGGAGGAGGTTGCCGGCGCGGCCACCGGGGTGTCCGCGGGCGCGGCGACATCGACCGGGTTGACGGTGGCGACGAAGGCGTCGCCCCCTGCCTGGCGCGCCCCCTGGATCGGCTTCACCGAGGCGAAGTCCGACGAGCTGGTGATGCCGAGGAGATGCAGGACCCCCTGGCCGTCGACTGCGACCCCCATCCCGGCGTCGGCGTCTCCGCCACCGACGAACGAGGAGAAGAGGGGGCCGCGGCCGGTCGTGTCGAGCTTCAGCACGAAGGCGTCGTTGCCTCCACCCTTGGTGCCCTGGACCGGCTTGGTCGTCGGCCAGTTGGCCGATGCCGTGGTGCCCGCCACGTGGGCGGCGCCGGCCCGGTCGACGGCGATGGCATTGGCGCCGTCGGCGCCGCTCCCACCGAAGAAGGTGGAGTAGACCAGCGCGGCCCCGGACGGGTCCACCTTGGTCACGAAGGCGTCGTGATCGTTGCCCTTGACGGCCTGCAGCGGGCCGGCGGTGGGGAAGTTGGACGAGTTCGTGTTGCCGGTGACGTACGCCGCCCCCGAGGCGTCGACCGCGATAGCGGTGCCCTGGTCGACGTCGGCGCCCCCCAGGAAGGTGGAGTAGACGAGCGCCGAGCCGGCCGGGTTGTACTTGGACACGAAGGCGTCGGGGAAGGTGGCGGCCGCGCCGCCGGCGCTCGCACCGGAGGCGGGCTGCAACGGCCGGACGGTCGGGAAGGCGGGGGAGAGGGTGTCCCCGGTGACGTAGGCGCTGCCCTGGCCGTCGACGGCCACGGCCAGTCCGTGATCGGCGCCGCCGCCGCCGAGGCGGGTGGCGAAGGCGAGCCCACCTCCTCCGGCCGGCACCTTCACCAGGAAGGCGTCGAGGTCGTCGGGTGTGAACGGCCCGGGCTGCTGGGGGCTCACCGCCGGGAAGTCCGCCGAGCTGGTGGAGCCGGTGAGGTAGGCGTTGCCGCCCGCATCGATCGCCAGGCCGCGGCCCCGGTCGGTCTGGGCGCCGCCCACGAAGGTCGACCACTCGACGCCAGTGCCGTTGGCTGCGATCTTGGCGACGAAGGCGTCGCTCACGCCCCCGCCGTAGGCCGTCTGGGTGGGCTTGGCCTGGGGGAAGTTGGCCGACTCCGTGACCCCGCCCACGTACACCGACCCGTCGTTGGCGACGGCCACGGCGTAGCCGGTGTCGCGCCCACTTCCACCCAGGTAGGTGGACCAGATGAGCCGGCCGCCGTCGGGGCTGATCTTGCTGACGAACACGTCGCTGGTGGCGCCCGCGCCCGCGTTCGACAGGGTGGGAATGAACGGCGAACTGGTGGGGAAGTCGGTGGATTCGGTCGAGCCGGTCACGTACGTGTTGCCCTGCGGGTCGACCGCGACCGCGTACCCGCTGTCGCTGCCGATGCCGCCCAGGAAGGTCGAGGTGACGAGGGTGGGGTCGATGACAAGGGGCAGGGTGGGGTCGTAGGCGCCGATGCGGAACCCGATGCGGGAGGGCCCCAGCAGCGTGAACTCGCCCGGCACCTGGCGGCGACCGCCGGCGGCGTCCTGGTACACAACCGGGCGGGCAAGGCGGGCGGTGGTGGCGCCCAGATCCAGGGCCAGGTCACCGTCGGGGCCCAGGTCGAGCGACCTCACCCCTTCGACGTCGAGGGCCACGACCGCCGGGTCGATCCCGGGCGCGACGACCATGTCGTACTCGAGGCGCCGCTGGTTGCCGTGCCAGACCATGTCCACCCCGGGCCACACCTGCTGCGCCTCCACCCGGGCGAAGGTCGACAGCCCGGCGCTCCAGCGGGTGGGGTCGTCGCCTGCGAGGCGGGTGACCGTGCCGGCCAGTGGCTCGTCGCCGACGAGGGCCGCGGCCGGGTTGGCCGTCGGCCCCGCGGGCCGCAGTCGGAAGGCGCCGTCCCGGACGCCCACGACCGCCTCTGCAGCGGTGAGCGACAGGGAGTAGCCGGGGCCGCGGGACACGAACGCACCGTCACCGACCGGCTCGAAGGAGACCGGAAGGCCGGCCAACCGGTCGGCGGCAGGAGCGGAAGCGGTGACCGGGGCGTCGGCCCGCAGCAGGATCGGAGTGACGGTGGCGGCGGTCGCCAGGACCAGCCCGAAGAGAACCAGGACGACCGCGCGACGGGGGAAAGCCGTTCGGCGCATCCCCTGATCCTGTCGCATATGGACGGGCGAAGGGCGAACCCAGCCCCGCCTCAGCGGCGCGGCTTGGTGTAGGGGGCCGGTGTCTGCTTCACCGGGACGAGCTCCCGCCGGTACTGGCGATGGGTGCGCTCGACCGCTTCGCGGGCCTCGGTGATGACGTCGTTGAGCTGACGGCGGAGGCGGGCGACCTCCTCCTCGAGCTCCATCACCGCCTTCACCCCGGCCAGGTTGAGCCCCGCCTCGGTGAGCTCGTGGATGCGCCGGAGGCGGTCGATGTCGCGCTGGCTGTAGCGGCGGCTGCCGCCGCCCGTCCGGGCCGGGTCGAGCAGGCCCCGGCGCTCGTAGATGCGCAGGGTCTGGGGGTGGACACCTGCCAGCTCGGCGGCGACGGAGATGACGTACACCCCCCGGTCGGCGCCGCTCGTCGGTGACGTGCCTCGGGTAGCCATCACACTCCCGTGGTTCTCGTGTAGAGGTGGCTGCGGGGCGAGTCGGTGGACGCGGCGGCCAGGGCCTCGATGGCCTCGCGCTCGGCGGACGAGAGCTTGGCGGGGACCGCCACCTCGACGGTGACGAGCAGGTCACCTGCGCCCTTCTCGTCGGCGACACCCCGGCCCTTGACCCGGAACGTGCGTCCGGAGCGCGTGCCGGGCGGCACCCGCAGGACCACGGTGCCGTCGAGCGTGGGGACGATGACCTCAGCGCCCAGGGCGGCCTCGGCGAAGGTGACGGGGACGGTGAGGGTGAGGTGGCGGCCCTTGCGGCCGAACATGTCGTGCGGGGCGACGCGGACGGTCACCCACAGGTCGCCGGCCGGGCCGCCGCCCCGCCCGGGCCCGCCGCGGCCCTTGACCCGGATGCGCTGGCCGTCGTCGACCCCGGCCGGGATGCGGACCTTGACCTGCCGGGGCCGGGTCTCCACGCCACTGCCGCGGCAGGTGGGGCAGGGGCTCTCGACCACCATGCCCCGCCCCGCGCACTGCGGGCAGGCCCGGCTGAAGGAGAACAGCCCCTGGTTCTCCGAGGTGACGCCCCGACCGCCGCAGCGGGAGCAGACGACGGGCGTGGTGCCGGGCGCCGCGCCGCTGCCATGGCAGGTGCTGCACGGCGCCTCGGTGGTGACGTTGACCGACGTGGTCACGCCGTTCAGGGCGTCGAGGAACGCCAGGTGCAGCTCGGCTTCGACGTCGTCACCCCGCTGGCCGGCCGGCGCGGTCGTGCGGCCCCGGCCTCCTGCGCCGCCCGCGTTGCCGCCCCCGAACCGGCCGAGGATGTCGCCGAAGATGTCGCCCAGGTTGTCGGTACGGACGTTGAACGGCGAGCCGCCGGCGCCGCCGGCACCACCGGCGCCGCCGAAGCCCGCGCCACCAGGGAACCCTGCGCCCCCGCCGCCGGCGGCCATGGGGCCGAGCCGGCGGATCTCGTCGTACTCCTTGCGCTTGACCGGCTCCGAAAGGACGTCGTAGGCCGCGGAGATCTCCTTGAAGCGCTCCTCCTTGCCGGGATTCGCGTCGGGGTGGTTCTCCTTGGCCAGCTTCCGGTAGGCGCGGCGGATCTCGGTGTCGGTGGCCGACTGCGGCACCCCGAGCACCTTGTAGTAGTCCTTCTCGAACCACTCCCGCTGCGGGGCCACGCCTTACCGCCTCTCCGCCGACGGCCTCTTGTCGCCGCCGGAGGCGGCCCCCATGGCTGTCGGCCTGGGCGAGCGCAGCTCGACCAATGAAGGAACGGCGAAGGCCGAGCCGGCTCCGCCGGCCGGCCGCAGCGCAGCTGCCTCGCTGAGCAAGCTCCGCTTGCGAGGCGACATCCCTACCCCTTCACCTTCACCATGGCGGGCCGGATGACCCGCCCCTTCCAGCGGTAGCCGGGCCGCAGGACCTCGGCGACGACGGGCCCACCGTCGCCGTCCTCGTGGGCCACGGCATCGGCCTCGTTGGGGTCGAACGTGGCGCCGGCGGGGTCGATGCGCTCCAACCCCTCCTTGGTGAGGATGGTGACGAGCATGTCGCGCACCTGCTCGTAGCCCTGGCCATGGGCCACCGCCAGCTCGAAGGTGTCGAGCGCGTCGAGCAGCTTCTCGACCAGTGCTTCGGCGGCGCGCTCCTGGTGCTCCGACTGCTGCTTCAGGATGCGCTTGCGGTAGTTGTCGAAGTCGGCGCGGGTGCGCAGCAGCTGGTCGAGGTAGTCGTTCCGCTCCGACTGGAGCCGGTCCATGTCGTCGAGGAGGCGGGCCTCCATCTCCGAGAGCTCCAGCTCCTCCTGCTCGATGTCGTCGATCTCCTGGGCCAGCGTCTCCGGCGTGGGCTCGGCCTCTTCGGCCGAGGCTTCCGGCGCAGACTCGGGAGACCCGGGAGCCGGGGGCTCCTGGGTCTCCTCTGTCGGGGATGCCTCAGAGGTGTCGGGCACCGGCGATCACCGACCCTCGTCGACGATCTCGGCGTCGACCACCTCGTCGTCGTCGCTGCCGAAGTCGCCGCCGGCGCCGTCGCCCTGGCCGTCGGACGCGGCCTCGGAGTACATGCGGGTGGTGATGCCCTGGTTGACGGTCATGAGGGCCTCGGTGTCGGACCGGATGGCGCCCATGTCGTTGCCCTTGAGCGAGCTCTTGAGGTTCTTGACGGCCGACTGCAGCCGGTCCTTCTCGTCCTCGTTCATGCGCTCGCCGTGCTCGCGGATCATCCGCTCGGTCTGGTAGACGAGGGTGTCGCCTTGGTTGCGGGTCTCGGCCTCTTCCCGGCGCTCGCGGTCCTCCTCGGCGTGGGCGTCGGCGTCGCGGATCATCCGGTTGATCTCGTCCTTGTTGAGCGCCGACTGACCGGTGATGGTCATAGACTGCTCCTTGTTGGTGGCCCGGTCCTTGGCCGAGACGTGGACGATGCCGTTGGCGTCAATGTCGAAGGTGACCTCGATCTGAGGGACGCCACGGGGGGCCGGCGGCAGGCCGACGAGCTGGAACTTGCCAAGGGTCTTGTTGAACGAGGCCATCTCCCGCTCACCCTGCAGCACGTGGATCTCGACCGAGGGCTGCATGTCCTCGGCGGTGGTGAACACCTCGGTGCGGCGGGTGGGGATGGTGGTGTTGCGCTCGATGAGCTTGGTCATGATGCCGCCCCGGGTCTCGATGCCCAGGGAGAGGGGCGTGACGTCGAGGAGCAGGACGTCCTTGACGTCGCCCTTGAGCACGCCCGCCTGCACGCCGGCGCCGATGGCCACGACCTCGTCGGGGTTGACGCCCTTGTGGGGCTCCTTGCCCGTCATCTGCTTGACCAGGTCCTGGATGGCCGGCATCCGGCTGGAGCCTCCGACCAGGATGACGTGCTGCAGGTCGGCGCCGGTGAAGCCGGCGTCCTTCATGGCCTGCTCGAACGGGCCCCGGCACGCCTCGACCAGGTCGGCCGTCAGCTCCTGGAAGGTGGCCCGGGTGAGCTTGTAGTCGAGGTGCAGAGGGCCGGCGTCGGACGCGGTGACGAACGGCAGGTTGATCTGCGTCTCCTGCGTGGTCGACAGCTCGATCTTGGCCTTCTCGGCCGCCTCCTTGAGGCGCTGGAGGGCCATCTTGTCCTTGCCCAGGTCGACGCCGTGGTCGCCCTTGAACTCGGCGACCAGCCAGTCGATGACCTTCTGGTCCCAGTCGTCGCCGCCCAGGTGGGTGTTGCCGCTGGTGGCCTTGACCTCGAAGACGCCCTCGCCGATCTCGAGGATCGACACGTCGAACGTGCCGCCGCCGAGGTCGAACACGACGATGGTCTGCTCGGCGCCCTCCTTGTCGAGCCCGTAGGCCAGGGCGGCCGCGGTGGGCTCGTTGATGATGCGCATCACGTCGAGGCCGGCGATGGCGCCCGCCTCCTTGGTGGCCTGGCGCTGGGCGTCGTCGAAGTAGGCGGGCACGGTGATGACCGCTTCGGTGACGGTGTCGCCCAGGTAGGCCTCGGCGTCACGCTTCAGCTTCTGGAGGATGCGGGCCGAGATCTCCTGCGCCTTGTACTTCTTCTTGTCGATGGTGACGGACCAGTTCGTCCCCATGTGGCGCTTCACCGAGCGGATCGTCCGGTCGGGGTTGGTGATGGCCTGGCGCTTGGCCACCTCACCGACGAGCACCTCGCCGGTCTTGGAGAAGCCGACGACCGAAGGCGTGGTACGGCCTCCCTCAGCGTTGGGAATGACGGTCGGCTCACCCGCCTCCAGCACGGAGACGACCGAGTTGGTGGTACCGAGATCGATACCTACGGCCTTGGGCATGGGATCTTCCTCCAGGAAAAGGGGTCTAGGCGGATGCTGATACCAGTTCTAGTTGAGACCCATCGTAGCAAAGTTGAGTGTGCTTGCATCAAGGGAGCTGGTGGCCAGCATATTCCTGTCTACGTAGCTGGACGGCGGCCCGGTTGGCGGTAAGGCTGCCCCCGTGACGAACCTCCGGGTCAAGCTCACCTTCCCTGAGCACCTCATCAAGCAGCCTCTCATGGGCCGCCTCGTGCGCGAGTTCGACGTCCTGCCCAACATCCGCCGGGCCAACATCGAGGACGAGGTGGGCTGGATCGTCTGCGAGCTGGCCGGCGAGCGGGCCTCGGTCGAGAAAGCCCTGGCCTGGCTGGCCGAGGCCGGCGTGCAGGTCGATCGCCTCGGCGACGTCGTCGAGAGCTGAGCTCTCGCCATGACAGCTTTCGAGAGCTAGCGACGCTTCCTGCGCAAGCTCCTTCTGCTCGCGGTCATCCTCGGCCTGCTCGTCGCGGCCGACGTGGGCGTGCGGTCGGTGGCCGAGTCACAGCTCCGCGACCGGGTGGCCACCGAAGCGGCGGTGCCGGCGGGGGCGACGACGGCCCGCATCGAGTCGTTCCCCTTCCTCGGCCGGCTGCTGACCTCCGGCACCGTGGCCCACATCCGGGTGGCGGCCGCCGACATCACCGTGGAAGGACTGACCTTCGCCCGGGTCGCAGTCGACCTGGAGGAGGTCACCCTCGACCGGGACCGGCTCCTGGCCGAGCGCAAGGTGGTGCTCTCCGACCTCGAGCGGGGGACGGCGGTGGCCGAGGTCACCCAGGAAGACCTCTCGGAGCGGCTGGGAGTGACGGTGACGCTCGAGGCAGGCCGGGCCCGGGTGCGGGTCGCCGGGCAGACGGTGACCGCCACTGCCTCGGTCACCAACAACACCCTGCGTCTGTCCGTGGCGGGCCTCTCGGTCCCCGCCCTGCGCATCCCCCGCCTGCCGCTGCTTCCCTGCGTGGCCGACGCCGAGATACTTCCCGGCCTCATCCGCCTCACCTGCAGCGTCGACGAGGTGCCGGCCGAGCTGGTCGGCCGTCCTCTCGACGAGGTCAAGCTCTAGAAGAGGCCCGGGAGTGGGACTCGGCGATGACCACGTCGCCGACGGCGGTTGGTCCCAGCAGGTAGAGGTGCACGGCGTTGACGGTGAGCGTGCCGTCACGGCTCTTCTTCTGCTCGTTGAAGACGATCTTGAACTTGTCGCCGATGGCGACCGTGCCGGTGATCTTGAGGTTCGCCGGCGGCTTGGCCGGCACCACCTTGCTGGTCTTCGGATTTCCGTTCTCGTCGGTGGCGGTGACGACGACCCCCTTGGCGACCGCGGTCGCGGCCTTCGCTCCGGATTTCGATGCGGTGCAGGTGCTGCTCACCGAGTCGGCGGTGAAGGGGCCGGTCTCGACGTTCTTCACCGACGCCGAGCTGACCACCGTGCTCTTGCCCTTGGTGCTCACCTTCATGGGCCCCGAGGGCCCCATGGCCATGGTGCCCTTCGCCGGCTTCCCGCCGAAGAGCACCGCAGGGCCGTACCGGGCCAGGGCGCCGTCGGTGTCGGTGGCGGTGACGGCGGCGGTGGACCCTTCAGCCGGGAGCTCGACCGAAGGGCTGGCGCTGCGCTGGTCGCCCGGAGGGATGGTCTGACCGCACCCCCGCCGCTCCGGTGCACCACCGAACAGGGCCACGTTGGTGAAGTACCCACACGCCCCGCCCGCCGGCCTCCCGGCGGTGGCGGCCGCCTTCTTGGGCGCAGCCGCGGCCTTGCCGGTGGCAGCGGTGGCGGGGACGGTCTGGTCGTCGACCACGGCGTCCTCGGCGAGCGCCTTGACGGAGCGGATGCCGCCCATGGCCGAGGCTCGGGTGCCGTACGCCTCGCTGGTGGCCACCACCTGTCCGTTGGTCGAGACCAGGTTGAAGCGGAACTTTCCGGTGGAGCCCTTCTTGACGACGAACTTGCCTGCCACGGCAGTCCTTCCTCTCTTCGTCCCGCGCGTGCGGGGCTCTGTGCGGAGGTTACCGAGTCGCTACCAGCCCATGGTCCCGGGCTCGCCCTTGAACGGGCCGACCACCTTGGAGGTGACCCAACCGCCATAGAAGCCGCCGGGCTGAGGGAGCACCAGCTCGGTGTCGACCAGGCACGCCTCCATCAACGCCGGATAGAAGGCCAGGTACCCGGCCAGCGCCTCGTAGCCGGGGAGCGGGTCGGGGTACGTCCAGACCGCGTCGGCTACGGCCTTGCCCCGGTGGACGACGGAGTAGTACGTCGCCCGGCCCTTCCACTCACACCAGCTGGTCTTCAACGACGCCCGGAACACGCCTGGGATGACGCTGTCGGGAGGGAAGTAGTAGTTGGGCGGGTGGCTGGTCTCCAGGACGCGAAGCGACGCCAGCGTGACTGCGATGGTGACCCCGGCGAAGACCACCTCCACCTGGCTCCTGCACGGCTCCACCCGTGGAGGCCGGGGGTAGGCCCAGACCGACTCCTGGCCCGGACCGGGTGGGGCGGGCTGCGGGCGGGGATTCACTGGATCGAACGCTCCGTACGATGGGTCGGTGGAGCCTCATGCTACGGCCCTCGCCGACGCCGTGGACGCCGCCCTGCCCCGCTGGGTGGAGCGGTCAGTGGCTCGGGTGCTGGCGGCATGGCAGGGTCGCTCGCCCGATCCGGCGGTGCTGGAGGCGGCCCGGGAGGCCGGGTTGCAGGCCGCGGCCGAGATCGGCCCTGCGGTGCGGGCCCTCGTCGAGGCCGACATCGATGCCCAGCGGACCACGCCCCTCACCCTGCTGCGCTCGGCCGTGCGCTATCCGACCCGTGTGCTCCAGGAGGCCGGCGTGCCGCCCGTCGAACGTGATCCGATCCAGGTCCGCCTGCTGCCGGACGACCTCTACGATCTGTCGCCCGCAAGCTTCGCCGACGTCGATCCCTCCCTGTCCGAACCGGGCATGGTGTGGGGCGCGGCCAAGGCCCTCGCCCACCGCCGGAGGCATGCCCCATGACCCGAGTCGTCGCCTATGTTCCCGACCTGATGGACCGGTCGAAGGTGGCCGCCGCCGGCGACTGCATCTTCGTCTCCCGCCCGTCGGACCTCGCCGCGCTCTCCGCGGAGGCCGACGTGGTGGTCGTCGACCTCACCAAGCCGGGCGTGGTCGACGTGCTCCCCGACCTCGACGCCCGGATCATCGGCTTCGCCAACCACACCAGCCGCGACGTCATGGACGCGGCGCGGGCCGCGGGCTGCGAGCAGGTCCTGCCCCGGTCCGACTTCTTCGCCCGCATCGACGAGCTGCTGGCGTGAGGTCCTAGCGGGCGCCGGGTGCCGGGCGCTGCCAGCCGGCGTCGTTGAGGGGCCTGGGCTCGAAGAACAGGCAGTCCTCGGGGCAGGCGAACGGCATGGTCTCGGCCACGTCGAGTCGGCAGCGATCGACCGTGTCGCCGGTGGGCAGGGACCGGCTGGAGTAGTGGCGGCAGTCGGCTCGTACCCCCACCTCCCCATTGTCCCAGATGCGCCGGGTAGCGTTTCCGGTAGTGACCGCACCTCCGGATCTCCTGCGGTGGAGCGAAGCGCTCGCCGGGATCGCCCGGACAGGCCTGGCCTTCACCGACAACCTCTACGAGCGCGAGCGCTTCGTGGAGGTCCTGCACGTGGCCGCCGACATCCGGGCGGCCGCCAATCAAGGTGGCGGTGACGACGTCGAGGCTGCGCCGCTGGTCGAGGAGTGGATGCGCCTGGTCGGCGCCGGTGTGGCCGGGTATGTGACGCCCAAGGTGGCGGTGGGCGCCGTCGTCGGCAACGACCGCGGCGAGATCCTGCTCGTCCAGCGAGCCGACAACGGCGTGTGGCTGTACCCCACCGGCTGGGCCGATGTCGGCTACTCGGCGTCCGAGGTGGCGGTGAAGGAGGTCTTCGAGGAGACCGGCATGGAGATCGAGCCCGTGCGGCTGATCGCCGTGCTCGACGGGCTCCGGCTGGGATTCACGCAGGTACCCCTCTACTCCCTGGTCTTCTACTGCCGGGTGGTCGGGGGGGAGCTTCGCCGGCACCCACTGGAGTGCCTCGACGTCGGCTGGTTCGCGGAGGGAAACCTCCCCGAGCCGCTGGCCGGCGCCACCCGTTGGAGCGTCCCCGCCTTCCAGGCCATTCGCGGCGAGGTCGTCGACGTGGTCTTCGATCCGCCCCGCTACCCCCCGTGGCGACTTCACGACGAGCTACCGTCCCGATGAAGAGGTGCACATGGCCCTGTTAAAGCGCAAGCGAATCGGCATGAACGATGCGATGGAGGTGGTGACGAGGTTCGTCAACGCCTGCAACCGTCACGACGCGGACGGCGTCGGTGCCTGCCTGCATCCGGACTTCGACAGCATCCAACCGATGTACCCGAGCCGGAACTTCCGGGGCGCCGACCAGGTGCGCCGCAACTGGCAGGCCATCTTCGACGCCGAGCCGGGGTTCCGGCTCACCGTCCTGCGGTCGGCCTCCACGGACGACACTGTCTGGCTCGAGCTCCACGGCGCGGGCCGCGACGCCGAGGTGGCCGGCATCTTCATCATGGGCATCGTCGGCGACCGCATCCGGTGGGCCCGCATCTACAGCGCCCTCGTGGAGCCGGTTGCCGCCGGCGTCGGCGAGGCGTCCGATCCTGCGGCCGGACTGCCCGAGGTCGACTCGCACGCCACCGGCGGTGGCGAGGAAGTGATCGCTCCGGTGCTCGACATGGAGCGTTCCGGCCGTCGCCGCCGGCGCCGGCGCGGTTCGTCCGACGCTGCCGTCGAGGAGGTCTCCGAGACGCCGGAGACGTCGGAGGCGGCTGAGGGCGTGTCCGAGACACCGGAGGGGCTGCCGGAGGACGAGACGGTCGAGCCGGTCGCGGCCGCCGACACCGACACCGACATCGTCGCCGCCGCAGAGACCGAGATCACCGGCGTGGCCGAGACCGACACCGATGTGGTCACCGAGCCGGAGACCGCCGTCCAGGAGGTCCAGGTTCTCGACGTCCTCGACGTCGACGACGTCAGGGAGGACGAGCTGGTGGTCGTCGTCGAGCCCGAGCAGCCCTCGGCGGCGCCGGCCGACGGGGGTCTCGGCACCGAGGCCGTCCCCGTGGTCGTGTGGGACGACGCGCCGCCCGAGGCGGAGGTCGCGGCCGAGGCCGAGCCGGAGATCGTGGCTGTCGCGGTCGTGTCCGAGCCGGAGACCACGTCCGAGCCGGTTCCCACGGACGAGCCCCCCACCCCCGCACCCGAGGAGGACCAGGGCCCTGCGGCGGAGGCCGATGCCCCCGAGGCGCCCAAGTGGCGGTTCGGGAAGCGGTCTCGCCCCTAGCCCAGCTGCTCGAGCAGGGCGGCGACGATGGAGGTGGCGCCCCGGGACTGCTCCCACTGGTCGCCGATGAGGTCGTGGTCGGCCAGGCCGGCGGCGTCCGGGGGCACTCCGAGCGATTCCGAGCAGGCGGCGGCCAGGATGGCGGGCTCCAGCTCGTCGTCGTAGGCGGCGAACGCCTCGAGCCCCTCCCACAGCCGGTCGAGGGGCACGGGCGGCTGGTCACCGGTCGCCAGCGCCGCCGTGACCACGTCGAAGACCTCCTCGGTGCTCAGCCCGTCCGGGCGGCGGTACCCGGCCACCGGATGGAGGCGCCATTCGATGGCCTCTCCCGCCGGGCCGTCGTCGCGTAGCCAGACCTGGGAACCGTTGACGTAGGTGTCGACCGGTTCACCGAAGCGGTCGTCGAGGGTGAGCAGCAGCTCGGGCGACGCCTTCCAGACGCAGGTGGGGACCAGGCGCGGCACGCACCCACCCTACGGCTGGCACCATGGCCCGATGATGAGGAGGGCGGCGACGGCCCTGCTGCTGCTGCTGCTCGCCGCCTGCACCTCGGGCGACGCCGTGCGGAGCGAGCCCAGGCGGACGTCTTCGGCGCCGACCGGGCCCGCGCCGACCACCACCACGACGGCCCTCGCCAAGGCGACGACCGCCGCCTGCCCGGTGATCCCGAACCGGGTCGCCCCGGATCCGGCCCGGCCGAAGTACACGCTGCGGGCCGACGTACGGCCGGCGGAGGGCACGGTGGACGGCCAGCTGCGGGTGATCTTCACGCCCGACATCGACACCGACCGGCTCGTGTTCCGGCTGTGGCCCAACGGCCCCCGGTCAGCCCCCGCGGAGGCCAAACTCGAGACCGGCCAGGTCACCATCGCCGGCCGCCCGGTCACCAGCGACCTCGACGACCCAACCACCCTCGTGGTCCGCTCCGACGACGGCTTCCGGGCGGGCCGGGCGGTCGACGTGAGCATGTCTTGGCGGCTGCACGTGCCCGGGGCGGCCAACGACCGGATCTCCCGCAACGGCGACGCCATGCGCCTCGGCTCGTTCTTCCCGATCCTCCCGTGGGAGCCGGGCGTGGGCTGGGCCACCGACGCCCCCGTCGGCGGGTTCGCCGAGGCCTCCACCGCCCCCACCGCCGACTTCGACCTGACGGTGGTCATCCCCGAGGGGTTCAGTGTCCTGGCCAGCGGGACCCCCGACCCCGTCCGCCCCGGTCACTTCACCGCGTCGGCCATGCGTGACGTGGCCATGTCGGTGGGCCGGTTCGACACGGTGTCGGCCGTCGCCATGGCGCCGCAGGCCGTCCAGGTGACGGTGGGCCTCCACCGCGGGACCGTCGACTCCGGCGGAACAAGCCCATACCTCGACCGGGTGGTGGCCTCGCTCGAGGACTTCGGCCGGCGGTTCGGCGCCTATCCCTGGCCGACCTTCACCTTCGCCATCACGCCCGAGCTCGGCGGCGGCATCGAGTACCCGGGCCACGTCATGCAGGGCCCGAACACCCTCGGCGTCACCAGCCACGAGGTCGGCCACCAGTGGTTCTACGGGCTGGTGGGGAACGACCAGGGCCGCGACCCCTGGCTCGACGAGGGGCTGGCCAGCTGGGCCGAAGCCCGCTTCGAGAACCGCCTGGAGCGGTTCAAGGCCCGGGACATCCCGCCGCTGGCCAAGAACAAGGTGGGTGAGCCGATGACCTTCTGGGCCGACAAGCGCCAGAACTACAGCGACGGCGTGTACGTCCAAGGGGCCCAGGCCCTCGCCGCCCTCGGCGAGCCGGACCTCGTCGACTGCGCCCTGCGGGTGTTCGTGGCCGTCAACGCCCACCGCATCGCCCGTCAGTCCGACCTCGTCGCCGCAGCCGCCGCCGTCTTCCCGAACGCCGCAGCCACCCTCACCGCCTACGGCGTCAAGCCGTAGAGGACTCCGCCTTCCGCCGCCGACGCTGGCGCCGGGTGGTCGTCGGGCGCAGGCGCGGGTCGAGCACGTCGCGCAGGCCATCGCCCTGATCAGCAGCGCAGGACGGCGCCGATTCGCGTGTCGCAGGCCGCCGTGGAGGATGCCGACGAGACGGTTGGCGAGAGCGCATGGGGCTTCTCGACAGGCGTCCGGGCGCCTCTCGTCGTCTGCATCGGCCGGACGGCGGCGCTGTATAGGCTCTTGTCGACGGGAGCCGACGGCGTGAGAAGCATCGCGGTCGATCGAGCATGACGCCGCTGCGTGCGGCGCTCAGGAGGTCAGGATGCCCGGAGATCGCCGCCTTCGCCACGTGAGCTGGCTCGTCCTGTCCGCCGTTGTCGCAATCGCCACGCCGGTGGCCTCCCAGGAGTCGTCCGATCCACCGTCGGTGACCGCGGCCGTCCAGGTCACCGGCGACCCCAACCCGACTCGCGCCTACGCGTCCCCCCAGATCGCGCGGAACCCGAAGACCGGTGAACTGGTGATCGCCGCGACAGAGTTCCGCTACAAGAAGACCTGCAACGTCTTCATCTCGGCCGACGACGGTGCCAGCTGGTTCGACGGTGGGAGCCCCGCGCTCGAGCCCTACTCCGACTGCGGGGACGATCCCATCAGCGCGGCCAACCTGACGGTGCAGTTCGACAAGAACGGGGTGCTCTACCTGGCCCATACCGCGCACGATCCCAAGGTGAACGACAACCGTCCCCGCAACGAACGTCCCTTGCACGTGCTGTTGGCCCGGT
>CADCTB010000079.1 GCA_902805665.1 uncultured Acidimicrobiales bacterium | reverse complement strand
TGGTCCGATCCCTCGGTGTTGCGTTCGGGTAACGAGCGCTTCAACGGGGTTCCCACCTGCTGCGCCATACGCCGCCTCCGGCTTTCCGCCCCCGCCGCCGCCGTCGAAGCGACCAACCCACGTGAGCCTATGAAAGACGGTGGAATAGCACAAGTGGAACAACCTGGGGATTTCCGGTGCACAACCTCTGGAAAGCATCCCCGCAGGTGACACTCATGAAATTTCATGAGGAACTATCAGGAATGGCGACTCCTGGCTACAATGCGCAGCATGCCAGACGACGACATTCGCTGGATGAGCACGGGCGAAGCGGCTCGGCGGCTGGGGGTGACGGTCCGCACCCTCTACCGCCTGATCGACGAGAGCGAGCTTCCGGCCTACAAGTTCGGCCGGGTCATCCGCCTCCAGGAGGGCGAGGTCGAGTCGTTCATCAAGGCCTCGCGCATCACCCCGGGCGACCTCGAGCACCTCTATCCCGAGGCCAAGAAGGAGATCTCCGACAGCGACGGCAACCACACGTAGACCGGGCCGGCGTCACCATCGGTCTGCACTGTCAGCACGTCGACGCCGACGGCCCGCAGGTCGCCCACCACGGAGGCGGGCCCCGTCTGCACGAGGATTCTGGGGCGACCTCCTGCCGCCTGGGCCAGCACGTCGGCGAGCCGGGCGCCCAGCGCCCCCCGCCCGGGCCGGTCGCCGGTGTTGGCAGCCACCCTGGGACGCGGTCCCGCCGCACGCTCGGCCACCCGCACGTCGCCCAGTCCGGCCAGGGCCACCAGCGTGATCGTCCCCGACGGGGCCTGCATGGCCACGAAGTCCTCACCCACCCCGGTGACCACGCCCCGGTGACGCCGGCCGGCCATGGTGGCCACCACCACGGTCTCCCGCCTCTCAGCGAGATCCAGCAGGACCCCGGCCATGCTGGCCCCTTCGACGGCCTGGGCCCGGAGCCAGCGCTCGCGGACGCGGGCATCCGCCGCCTCCCGGGCCCGGGCATCGGCCGCCCACCGCTCGAGGTCGCCGACGCCGTCCATCGCGGCAGTAGCCTGACCGGTGCCGTGAGCGATTGCATCTTCTGCCGCATCGTCGCCGGCGAGCTGCCGTCCGAAGAGGTGGCCTCCACCGAGCGGACGTACGCCTTCCGGGACATCAAGCCCGCCCTGCCCGTCCACGTGCTGGTCGTGCCCCGGGAGCACATCGTGTCGGCGGACACAGTGACCCCCGAGCACGCCGGCCTGCTGGCCGAGATGATGGACACCGCCCAGCAGGTGGCCCGCAGTGAGGGGCTCGCCGACCGGGGGTACCGCCTGGTGTTCAACGTGGGCGAGGACGCCCAGAACTCCGTCGCCCACCTCCACATGCACGTGGTCGGCGGCCGGCCCATGGACTGGCCCCCCGGCTGACGCCAACCCCCGAGACGCAGCGTCAGCTGCGTCTCACCGCGGAGCCGCCGAGCCAGAGGCGAGGCCTGGCGAGGCGGAACGGACTGAGTCCGGCCGCACGCCGGCCCAGGCCTGTTTGCGTAGGCCGAGGGCCTAGTGTTCGGCGGCGTCGGCGTCGGCCTTCGTCTTGTGGACGGTGTCGGGGGCGTGCTCGGGCGGCGCGTAGAGCGAGTACAGCTTGAGGTCGCCGGTCCCGGTGTTGATCACGTTGTGCCACACCCCGCCCGGCACGATGACGGCCCAGTCGTCCTCCACCTCGTGCGTTTCCTCGACCTCGTCGGCGGAGCGCCCGAACGTCACCCGACCGCTGCCCTGTTCGATCCGCAGGAACTGGTCGAGGTGGTCGTGCATCTCGACCCCGATCTCCTCGCCGGGAGCGAGCCGCATGACCGTGAGCTGGACCCGGTCCCCGGTGAAGAGGACGGTACGGAAGTTGGCGTTCTCCAGCGTCTCCCGCTCGACGTTGCCCACCCAACCCAGCATGTTTCCTCCTCCTCGTCGGCCGCTGGCGGTTCCTACCCCGGGAGCCCCGCGGCCAAGTTGCCGCGTATGGCGTCCCAGGGCGGGTAGCCTGAGTGGTGAACGCAGCCGTGTCCCCGACCCAGATCAAGATCCTCGTGCCCGGCAACCACCTCATGGTGGATCTCCTGGGCGAGCGCGACGAGTTGTTGCGCCTGGTGGAGAAGGCGTTCGGCGGCACGGAGATCCTCGTGCGGGGCAACGAGATCAGCATCACCGGCGACCACGCCGAACAGGTCGGCCACCTCTTCGAGGAGCTGGTGCTCCTGCTCCAGCGGGGCCAGCGCCTCGACGTGTCCGACGTCGGCCGCACCATCGACATGGTCAAGGCCGACGAGCGGCCCTCCGAGGTCCTGGCCGCCGAGGTGCTGCGCTCCTCACGCGGTCGCACCGTGCGCCCCAAGACCAGTGGCCAGCGCCGGTACGTCGACGCCATCGCCAACAGCACGGTCACCTTCGGCATCGGCCCGGCCGGCACCGGCAA
Source organism: uncultured Acidimicrobiales bacterium (assembly GCA_902805665.1). Taxonomy (GTDB): domain Bacteria; phylum Actinomycetota; class Acidimicrobiia; order Acidimicrobiales; family AC-14; genus CADCTB01. The sequence goes on along the minus strand of CADCTB010000079.1, from coordinate 3,827 downwards.
GTCCTACCTGGCCGTCGCCCTCGCCGTGCAGGCCCTGCAGGCCCACACCGTCAGCCGCATCATCCTCACCCGCCCGGCCGTGGAGGCGGGGGAGCGCCTGGGCTTCCTGCCGGGCGACGTGCTGGCCAAGGTCGACCCCTACCTGCGCCCGCTCTACGACGCCCTCTACGACATGCTCGGCCCCGAGGGGGCCAAGCGCCTGCTCGAGGGGGAGACCATCGAGGTCGCCCCTCTGGCCTACATGCGGGGCCGCACGCTCAACGACAGCTTCCTCATCCTCGACGAGGCCCAGAACACCACGCCCGAGCAGATGAAGATGTTCCTCACCCGCATCGGCTTCGGCTCCCGGGCCGTGGTCACCGGCGACGTCACCCAGGTCGACCTCCAGGCCGGTCGAAGCGGCCTGCTGGGCCTGGAGGAGATCCTCACCGGCATCGACGGCCTGTCCTTCGTGCACCTCACGTCGAAGGACGTGGTCCGGCACCGGATCGTCCAGCAGATCGTCGACGCCTACGAGCGCGCCAAACCCGCGTCGAACTCCGGCTCCTGATGGCCAGCAGCGAGGACCGAAGCGGAGCGGAGGACCGCAGCGCATGAGCGTCGAGGTCTTCGCCGCCGATGAGCAGTCCGCGCAACCGGTGGACGCCCTGCGCCTGGTGCACCTGGCCAAGGCGGTGCTGGGGGCCCAGGGCGTGAAGGCCGACTCGGAGCTGTCCATGCTCTTCGTCGACGAGGACGCCATGGCCGAGCTCAACAAGCGCTTCCTCGGCAAGGAAGGGCCCACCGACGTGCTGGCCTTCCCGATCGACGACGACGACGTGGTGGAGGGCGGCCGGTCGCCCGACTCCCTCGGACCGGGGCCGGGCGTCGACCCGGACATGTCGGATCCGCCCAACCTGCTCGGCGACGTGGTGGTGTGCCCGGCGGTGGCCGCCCGCAACGCGCCGAACCACACCGGCACCTACGACGACGAGATGGCGCTGCTGGTGGTCCACGGGATCCTGCACATCCTCGGCATGGACCACGTCGACAACGGGGAGGCGGAAGCCATGGAGCAGCGGGAGCGGGAGCTGTTGGAGCTCTTCCACAAATCATGAGTACCGGCGACCCAATAGGTCGACCGAGCACCGACGACGTAGCGGGAGCCCTGTGAGCACCGCCGAGACGTTGATGCTCGTGGCCGTCTTCGTCCTGATCTGTGCGGCCGCCTTCCTGGCCATGTCCGAGACCGCGTTGACCCGGATCAACCGGATCAAGGCCATGACCTTGGCGGAGGAGAAGCGCCGGGGCTCCCACGCCCTCGTGCGTCTCGTGGAGCATCCCGAGCGGTTCCTCAACCCCGTCCTGCTGCTCGTCCTGCTCTGCCACCTGGTGGCGGCCACCCTCATCGGTGTCGTCGCCGAACGGCTCTTCGGCCCCATCGGCGTCGCGGTCGCCACCGCCTTCGAGGTGGTCGTGGTCTTCGTGTTCGCCGAGTCTCTGCCCAAGACCTGGGCCGTGCAGCACCCCGAGCGGGCGTCGCTCATCACGGCGCCCCTCGTGTCGGCCATCGTGGGCTTCCCCCCGATCCGGCTGCTGGCCCGGGGCCTCATCGGCCTCACCAACATGATCATCCCGGGCAAGGGCCTGAAGGAAGGGCCCTACGTCTCCGAACAGGAGATCCTGGCCCTGGCCGACGCCGCCGTGGAGGAGGACGTGATCGAGCGGGAGGAGCGGCAGCTCATCCACTCCATCATCGAGTTCGGCGACACCGTCGTCCGAGAGGTGATGATCCCCCGGCCCGACATGGTGGCCATCGAGGCCCGGGCCACGGTCAACGACGCCATGGAGGTGGTCATGGCGGCGGGGTTCAGCCGCATCCCCGTCTACGAGCAGGGCATCGACGACATCAACGGCCTGCTCTATGCCAAGGACCTCATGCGCGCCGTCCGGGACAAGCGGGGCGACGTCCAGGTGCGCGAGCTGGCCCGCACCGCCAACTTCGTGCCCGAGACCAAGCGGGTGGCTGAGCTGCTGCCCGAGATGCAGAAGCAGAAGAGCCACATGGCCATCGTGGTCGACGAGCACGGCGGCACGGCCGGGCTGGTGACGCTCGAGGACCTCATCGAGGAGCTGGTGGGCGAGATCGTCGACGAGTACGACGTGGAGGAGCCGCCGATCGAGCCCCTGCCCGGCGGCGACGTGCGGGTCAACGCACGCATGCCCATCGACGAGCTCAACGATCTCCTCGAGGCCGAGTTCCCCGAGGGCGACTACGACACCGTCGGCGGGCTGGTCTACTTCCTGCTCGGCCACGTGCCGGCCGAGGGGGAGACGGTGGATTACGACGGTCGCCGGCTGCGGGCCGAGCGGGTGCAGGGCCGCCGTATCGGCCGGGTGCGGATCAGCAAGCTCGAGCCCGTCGCGGACCGGGAGTGAAGTCGGGGTTCGCCACGCTCGTCGGCCGGCCCAACGTCGGCAAGTCCACCCTGCTCAACGCCATCCTCGGGGAGAAGGTCAGCATCGTGGCCGCCTCGCCCCAGACCACCCGCACCGAGATCCGCGGCGTCCTCACCCGGCCCGACGCCCAGGTCGTCTTCGTCGACACCCCCGGCATCCACAAGCCCCGCACCACGATGGGGCAGCGGTTGAACGCCACCGCCGAGGCCGCGTCGTCGGGCGTCGACGTGGTCTGCCTGGTGATCGACGCCACCGCCCCCCTCGGCAGGGGCGACCGGTTCGTGGCCGGCCGGCTGCCCAAGGACGCGCTGTGCGTGGTCAACAAGGTCGACATCGCCGACCGCACCCAGGTGCTGGCCCAGCTGACCAGGGCCGCCTCGCTCGACCTGGCCGAGTACTTCCCGATCTCGGCTCGTACCGGCGAGGGCGTCGACGAGCTGGTCGAGGCAATCGTGGCCCGCCTGCCCGAGGGCCCGCAGTACTACCCCGAAGAGATGGTCACCGACCAGCCCGACGAGGTCTGGGTGGCCGAGCTCGTCCGTGAGCAGCTGCTGGCCGTCGTACGGGAGGAGCTGCCCCACTCCATCGCCTGCCGGGTCACCGAGTACGAGTGGCCGGTGATCCGTGTCGAGATCGTCGTGGAACGTGACTCGCAGAAGGGCATCGTCATCGGCAAGGGCGGGCAGGTGCTCAAGCAGGTCGGACAGGCCGTGCGGGCCCAGCTCCGTGAGGGCGCCTACCTAGACCTGGTCGTGAAGGTCGACCCCGACTGGCAGCGCCAACCCAGATCACTGGACCGCCTCGGGTACTGAGCCGGTTCGCCGGTCGGGATGAGCAAAGCTCGCCCGGTGGAGCATGTGATCGAACTTACGGGTGCCGTACTCATCCTCACCGCGTTCGTGCTGGCGCAGTTCGGCCGGTTGGCGACGGCGTCGCTGACCTACATGGTGCTCAACTTCGTGGGATCGGGCATCCTTGCCTTCACCGCCGCCGTCGACGGTGATGTGGGCTTTCTGCTCCTCGAGGGAGTGTGGGCGATCGTCTCGGGCTACTCCATCGTCCGGTTCCTGCTTCGGAGGTAGCCGCCGGACCACCGACCCCTTGCGCATCCCCACCGCAGCACTGCTGCGGCTGGTGGAGGGTCGCCCGCCGGGGGAGGACGCCCGGATTGGGATCCGCTGAGCGTGACCACGCGCTGGCCGGTCGGTCAGTGAATCTCAGTAGCTGAAGGTGGTCGCCCCTTCGTCGCCGATCCACTCCCACATGGGAACCGTCCCGGCGAGCTCGGCCGCGGCGATCAGGTTGCCCTTGTCCAGCCTCTTGGCGTCGAAGCAGATGGGGCAGACGAAGTAACGCCCACCGGCGGCGACGTAACGGTCCAGAAGCGT
>CADCTB010000078.1 GCA_902805665.1 uncultured Acidimicrobiales bacterium | reverse complement strand
CAGGTGCACGACGGCGTCCGCCCCCTCGAACAGCGGCACGAGGTCGTCCGTGACCACGTCGGCCGCCCTCCACTCGACCTTGGGAAGGGCCACTGCGGGCGCACGCCGGGCGATGCCGACGATCGACGACACCGCAGCGTCGGCGGCCAGGGCAGCCAGCACGGACGTCCCCACGTTGCCCGTGGCGCCGGTGACCGCTACCCGCACGGCCCTCCCCGGGTCCCCTCGGCGGCTCGGCCGGCCTGATCCATTGGCGCTTCTCCTCCCCAGCTCGGGAGACTTCAATCTCCGGAGTGACGCCGGTACTTGCGACTACTGCGCGTTGGCCTTGCCGACCTCACCGCGCTCGATGAGGACCACCTGCTTGTTGTTGGCGAGAGCCATGGTGTCGATGGGCGCGGCCACCGCCACGATGAGGGCGGCGATCACCGCCGGCCGGCGCAGTGCCGCCAGGATGCTCTTCGGAGTTGCCGGCGCGGTGGGTTGCCGGTCGCCCGAGGCCGCCGCCTGCCGCCGGCGGCACCACGCCTCGATGAACGGCACAACGGCGCACACCACCGTGAGGCTCGACAAGATCGCCACCTTGATGCCGAACTCGGTGGTCTGGAAGTAGATGAGGGCGGCGGCGACGGTTGCCGTGGCCGCGCCGTAGATCACCCGACCGAGCGGCGGCTTCGGCGCGGTCTGCGGGTCGGAGATCATGAAGAAGACGAAGACCAGCACCTCGGGTGAGAAGGCCAGGTTGGCCCAGTACTCCAGCCCCCGGATGTCTCCGACGTGCCAGATGGCGATGAAGCTGTGTCCGGCCAGCGCGAAGATCCCGGTCAGCACCGCGAAGGTGACCAGGAACGACACCGCCATCGGGATCATCCGCACCGCTCGCAGGATCCACATGGCGCCGCCGATGATCACCGCGTAGGCCAGCGCCTGGCCGACGTGGCTCGGGCCCCACCAGAGGTACTGGGCGAAGACGTGGTTCGGGCCGATCACCAGCAGGCACCAGACGATGCCGATGTTCGACGGGTTGAAGAGGTGCTTGCCCGTGGGACGGATGAGGTGCTTGGCCAGCAGGGAGATGAGCCCGGCCAGGATGAACCACTGGATGCCCCGCAGGCTCCACCAGTCGCCGTGACGGGTGCCCGAGGCCCTCAGGATCAAGGCCACGCTGCTGCCGGTGAGGATGCCACTCGCCGGCCAGGCGATGATGCGCTGACCTCGGAAGGTCACGACGAACTCGATGACCCCGCACAGCAACATGGTGATGAGGATCTGGGCGATCGACACCTTCCAGTCGAGCAGCGTCTGGCCCAGAACGTGCAGGGTGATGACGACGGAGGACAGCTTGAAACGGGGGTCACGCCGGCTCGGGAGGACGACGGGTATCTCCTGGCCCCGCAGGGTGACGTGGGGCTTCGGACGCGCCGGAGCCGTGACCGCGGGGGCGGTCACGCCGGCCTCAACGTCGCTGCCGAGTACGCGCTGTTGGCCACCTCGCACCAGATCACGAACGATCGGTATTGGGTCGGGTCCACATGGGATGGCACCGGGAAGTTGAGGGAGCCCGTGGTCACGTCGAGCGTGGCGATGGAAGGCGACCGGGGATTGTCGGTGACCTGTTTCGTCGAGCGCGGCGCCTCCAGCGGGCTGAACTGCAGCTCGAGATCGGTGTTGGCGGTCACGAAGAAGTCGTCGAGCCGGACGGCGTGGCTGCCGTCTGCGAGGCGGTACACGGTCACCGTCCCCGTGCCCACCTGGTCGATTCGGTAGAGCGAGCCGGTCATCACCGGACGGGCGCCGGGGGCGGTCATGGCCGGGAGGGGCGGCTCGAAGAGGGGGACGTCGACCTGTTGGTCGACCTGCATCTCCCAGGGCCCGTCGGCGGTCACCTGCAGGCTGACGTTGCCCTTCTGGATGCCGTAGCCGGTGTCAGTGCCCGGGCAGGCGGCGTCGACCACCGGCCGGCGTTGCTCCGGCGCCCGGACGACGAGCTGACCGGTCTGGCAGGTCCATCTCACCCGCCATTGCACGGCGTCGGCGTTGACGGAGAACGCCGGGGCGGTCATGGAACCGGTGCCTTGAATCTTGCCGACGCTCTGCCACCAGGGCTGGGAGCGGAGGACGGATTGCTTCGGCGCCTCCGTTGCGGGAGACGTCTCGCCGGGAGGCGCCGCGACCTCTGTTCCCCGACTCACCGCGGCGGGACGCTCCTCGGGCGTCTCCGAGCCCAGGAACCGCTCGCGCATCCCGGCCACGTTGCCGCCGAAGAGGGCGCTGGCCAGGAGCACGAGGAGGCCGAGCCCGGACGCGGCCCGGTGGAAAAGGCCGGGAGCGGGCGGGTTCGGAAGGGAGATGTCAGCCATGCCGGGAGCGTCCTCAGCGCCGACCCTACCCACCGGTCCCGGGGCCGATGCCCGGGTGTCAGGTGCGGGCACTGTCGTCTCCGTCGTCGACCCAGGCCCCTCCCGAGGCCCGGCTCAGGCTCAGCTCCTCGGCGGTGATCTCCTCCAGTTGGCGACGTCGCGTCTCCACGCCGTAGATGGCCATGGCCACCGCTCCGAGGGTCAGAGGGATGGCGCCCATCAGGGCAGTCGTCGATATCGAAGGCGCCGTCGCCCCTGCCACCACCAGGCCGATGATGGCCACCCCGCCCAGTTTGCTGGCCCCTGCCGCCAGGCCCGTGCCCCGGGACCGGATGCGGGTCGGGAAGGTCTCCGAGGCGTAGGCCACCAGGACGGCCAGGATCGAGCTGATGCCGGTGATGGGCAGGATCAGGAGGAGGTCGAGCCGGGTCCGGTTGTCCGCCACCCGATCACCGAGGATGACGAAGCCGGCCAGGGAGACCGCGGTGATGAGCCCGAGGACGATCATCGTCTTCTTGCTGCTCCAGAAGCCGTAGAGCCAGGCGATCACGAAGGTGGCGGGGAGACCGAGAAGGGCGGAGTCCCGGAGGATGGTGGCCGAGGTCACCTCGTCGAAGCCGAGCTTCTGGAGGTTCGACGGAATCCACAGCTGGAACCCGAAGGTGACCAGCCCCACGCCCAGCCCGAAAAGCCCGACCACGATGCTGAGACCGCGGAACGGCCCGACGAAGAGCTGGGCCCAGCCGCTACGGACGTGTTGCTCGACCTCCAGGTCGGAGTGGGTCTCCTCCACCACGGCGGCCCGGTAGCGGGTCATCACCGCCCGGGCCTCGGCTTCGCGGCCGTTCTGGAGCAGGAACCGCGGGGATTCCGGGATCCACCGGTTGAGGAGCAGGAGAAGCACACCGGTCGGGAGCCCCAGGAGCCACAGGATGCGCCACCCGTAGGTTGGCGTCAGCTCGGCGGACAGCCAGCTGGTGATGATGTAGGCCCCGGCGACGTCGCCGCCCACGAGGACCATCAGCCAACCCCGGTGACGGGCGGGGATTGCCTCGGCGAGCAGGGCGAAGGTGATGGGCAGCATGCCTCCCACGCCCAGCCCCATCACGAAGCACATGAAGAGGTTCCACCGGTAGTCCGGCATCGAGCCGCAGACGGATGTGGCGATGAACAGGACTCCCGCCAGCAGGATCGATGCCCTCCGTCCGATCCGGTCTCCGAGCCAGCCCCAGATGATGGAGCCCAGGACCGTGCCGGTGATCCCCGCGAGGGGAAGGAAGGCCACCGGGACGCTCCCACCGGGGTTGAGCGCCGACTTGAGGCCGTACTCACGTCCGAAGCCGGGAGCCACGAAGCTCAGGGTCACCGGCTTCATCACGTCGATGGTCACCGCGATGGCCATGACCACCAGCAGGCCGATGTGGGCCGGGGACAGCTTGGCGTCGTCGAGAGCCCTGATCCTCAACGTGGACGCCGCCCTGGGTGTCGCCGACAGTGAAGGAAGGAGCCCGTAGAACGTGGCGGCCAGGCCGACGAGGACCAGGGCCATGCCGACCATCATCGGACCGTCGACCGGCATACCCGCGAGGTGGTAGCCCATGTCACGGGCGCCTGTGTACATGGGCAGGTGGAGCAGCACGCCGACGGTGACCGCCCCGCTGCCGAGCCAGAACGCGGCGGGATGGTGGAACGTGATGCCCCGCCGACCGGCCGTCCTGCCCGTGCCCACCAACAGAAACTACAAGTGGCGGCGTAAGGATCGCGTAACAGTGGTGTAACGGCCTACAACGCCCCGTTTTGGCGGGTTGCCCCACTACCGTGCACACTCAGACCCCATGTCTCAGTTGCGGAAGCGCGTGGCGGTCGTCGGTGCCGGATGGTCGGGGGCGGTCACGGCCGAGCGGTTGAGCGCCGGCGGCGTCGACGTCGAGGTGTTCGAGCGGGCCGCGAACGTGGGCGGCCATTCCCGTGCCGAGACCCTGAACGGCGTTGTGTACGAGCCCAACGGCGCCCACATCTTCCACACCTCCAACGAGGAGGTGGCGGCGTACGTCGACCGCTTCGGGCTCTCACGCCCCTACGAACACGCGGTGAAGGCCCAGGTCCACCTGGGCGACGACGACACCCTCACCCTGCTGTCGTGGCCGCCCCAGCTGGAGGAGCTGCGGGAGCTGGCGCTGTGGCCCACCATCGAGAAGGAGCTGTCCGCCCTGCCCGAGAGCCCCGCCGGGGAGGACTTCGAGACCTTCGTGATGTCGCTCATGGGCCCGACGCTGTACAACCTGTTCATCCGCGACTACACGGCCAAACAGTGGGGCCGGCCGGCGACGGAGCTGTCCAGCAGCTTCGCCCCCAAGCGGGTGGAGCTCCGCGACGACGGCTATCGCCGGCTCTTCCGGGACAGGTGGGAGTTCTTCCCCGCCGACGGCATGAACAGCGTGATCGAAGGGGTCCTCTCCAAGTCGTCGGTGACCTGCGGGGCCGAGGTGCTGATCGAGGACCTCGCCGGCATGGAGGGTGACTTCGACGCGTTCATCGTCACCGCTCCCCTGGACCGCCTGCTCGGGCGCGACGGGGAGCTCGAGTGGCGTGGGATCCACCTGCGGTCCCGTTACGAACCGGTCGGGCGGCCGGAGGAGACCAGCACCCCCGCCTACGTGGTCAACTGGCCCGACCTGCGATACCCCTTCACCCGGACCATCGAGACCAAGCACGCCACCGGCCAGCAGATCATGGGGACGGTGGTCAGCGAGGAGTACCCGGGGGCGCCGTACCGGCACTATCCCGTGCCCACGGTCGACCGCCGCTTCGAGACGCTCAACGAGCGGTACAAGGAGGAGGTACGCAGCCGGCTCGACCGGCCGGTGTACTTCTGCGGTCGGTTGGCCAACTACCTCTACATCAACCAGGACCAGGCCATCGAGCAGGGCTTCGCCTGCAGCGCCGAGGTGCTGGGGGACTTCAACGGCTCCACCAGCTGAGGCGTCATCTCGCCCCACTCAGCTGAGGTGTGCGAAGTCCTCCGCCTTCTTCGTAGGGCCGGCGACGACAAGGACGGCGCCCTCATCCAGAACCGTTTCCGGAGTTGCGTGGGTGAAGCTCTGTCCCCGTGGCTTGATGCAGACGACGGTGACCCCGTAGCGCGAGCGGAGGCCTAGCTCGCCAAGGGACTGCCCGTGCATCTCCGTCGGCACCATCGTCTCGACCAAGGCGAAGTCCTCGTCGAGCTGGAACCAATCGAGGAGTCCGCCACCGACCAGGTGGGCCACCCGGTGGCCCATGTCGTGTTCGGGGAACACGACATGATGGGCACCGACCCGCTCCAGGATCCGCCCGTGGGCTCTCGTCACCGCTTTCGCCCAGATCGTCGGTACGCCGAGGTCGGCCAACGCCGCCGTCGTGAGGACGCTCGCCTCGATGTCGGAACCTATGCCCACGACTGCGTAGCGGAAGTCCTCGACACCCAGCTGCTTCAGCACCTCGTCGCTGGTGGAGTCGGCCTGCACGACGTGGGTCAGCACATCGGAGTACTGCTGGACCTGAGCGGCGTCGGCGTCGATGCCGAGCACCTCGAAGTTCAGGTCGACGAGCTCCGCCGCGACCGCTCCTCCGAACCTTCCGAGGCCGACGACCAGGATCTGCTCTCCGGCGTCGGCCGGCCTCGCGCGCCGCCTCCGTAATCCTGCGTTCCGTCCGGATCGTTTGTCAGCCAATGATGGGCCTTTCCTCGGCGTGCCGATACTGTCGGTCCCGGTCCTGAAGGACAAGCGCCGCGAACAATGTCGGCGGCCCGACCCGCCCGAGGATCATGAGGGCGATGACGATCAGCTGAGACGAGCTGGGCAGCCGCGGGGTCACGCCCGTCGACAGCCCCACCGTCCCGAGCGCGGAGATCGCTTCGAACTGAAGATCATCTCGGGG
>CADCTB010000077.1 GCA_902805665.1 uncultured Acidimicrobiales bacterium | reverse complement strand
GTGGCCGTCGGGTGGTCCGTGGCCGACGTCGCCGGCGGCACGGTGACGTCGCCCGCCAGTCTCCTGGGCCGGCTCGCCATGTCGGCCCTGGGCGTCGTTCCGTGGGCGGCCCTCGGACTCCTCGCGCTCGCGCTGCCCGTCGCCGGACTGCTCGGCGTGGGCGGCACGTCGCTGGAGGCCACGCGGCGCCAGGCCGGACTGGTGGCCCAGCTGCGGTTCGCGGTCACCATGCAGGACGTCCGCACCGTCATCCTGCTCCGCCGGCAACTGGCCGCAGAGGGGCCCCGGCGCCGGCCCTGGATACGGCTTCCGGCCGGGCGACGGCGGTCGTGGCCGGTCTGGCGGCGGGACTGGCAGGGCGTCCTGCGGTGGCCGGCGGTGCGGCTGTTGCGGGTGGGGGTGCTGGGAGTGGTAGCCGGCCTGGCTGCGGCAGGGGCCTGGCGGGGCACGCCTGCGCTGGTCCTGGCTGCGGGCGCCGCCCTCCTGGTTGCCGCCCTCGACTCGGTCGAGGGCCTGGCCCAGGAAGCCGACCACCCGGTGAGGCGGGACACCGTTCCCGTACCGTCCAGGCGGCTGCTGGTCCGGCACCTGGCGACGCCCTCGGTGATCATGCTCGTGGTGGTCGCCATCGGGGTCCTCGGCGCCCTGGCAGCAGGTGACATGGCGACGGTGCTCACCGTAGGCGCCCTGGTGGCCGCGCCCGCCGCCCTGGCCGCGGTTGGCGGCGCCGCCCTCAGTGTGGGGACGGACCCGGTGAGCCCCCTGGGAGTGGAGCTGTTCGCCGGGACCAAGTTGGTCATCCGCTCGATCGGCCCTGCGGTGCTGGCTGTGGCGGGCGTGCTGCCGGTGCTGGCCGCCCGGGCGTCCGTCGACGCCGGAGGGTCGGCTGCCGCCGGCGCAGCACCGGTGGCTGCGGCCGTGCTGGTGGTCGTCCTCGGTGCCGTGGCGTGGGTCCGAAGGGAGGCCTGAGCATGCTCGAGTCCTCAGACCTCACCGCGTCCTACGACGACTACACCGCCCTCCAGGGCGTCACCTGCCGGGTGGACAGCGGGCGCACTGTCGCCCTCGTCGGGCCCAACGGGGCCGGCAAGAGCACGTTCCTCCGGTTGGCGGCCGGGCTCCTCGACCCCTCGGGCGGCGGCGTCACGATCGGCGGCCACCCGGCCGGGTCGATCGAAGCCCGGGCGCTGGTCTCGTACCTGCCGGACACCCCGGCGCTCTACGACGACCTCAGCCTGGGCGAGCACCTCGAGTACGTCGCCCGCCTTCACGGGGTCGAGGAGTGGGCCGACCGCAGCGCCGAGCTCCTGGACCGGCTCGGCCTGGCATCTCGGGGCGACGACCCACCCGGCGGCTTCAGCCGGGGCATGCGCCAGAAGGCCTCCATCGCCCTCGCATTCGTCCGCCCCTTCGGTGTGCTTCTGGCCGACGAGCCGTTCGACGGCCTCGATCCGCCGAGTCGTGACGCCCTCGATGGGCTGGTCGCCGAAGCCGCCTGCGGCGGGGCGGCGGTGGTGCTGGCCACCCATCGCCTCGAGGTCGTGGAGCAGGCCGACGGGTGCCTCGCCATCGAGGACGGCCGCCTGGTGTACGACGGCCCCGCCGACTCGGCCGAGGTGGCCCGGCTCCTGTCGGCCTGACCATCCGATCGTTTGTTCCCCCTCGGGCGGCGGGTACACCTCAAGCCGTGGCCCCGCAGACCGTCCTCCATCCACTCCTGACCCAGCTGACGACGTCCTTGGCGGGCGGGGGCCGAGGTCTGGACCAGATCGGTGCGCTGGAGGCCCTCGATTGGCGGGATCTCCTCCTCAGCGTGTCCGTGATCTACGACCTGCACACTGCGCCGCTCGCCGAGATCGACGGCCGGGAGCGGTTCCAGCACCATCCGGCCGTCGCCCGACTGAAGTGGCGGCTGGAGGAGGAGCTGGTGGCCGAGCTCGTCCGGCGGGACGATGCCACGGCCTGGAACCTTCCCGGGTCGGCGGCGGCGGCCTTGCGGGCCATCGCTGTCCGCGACCTGGTGCCGGAGATCTACGAGTGGCTGGCCACCGATGCCGACGCGGACGACATCGTCGATTTCCTCTCCATCGAGGGCGGGCCCGACGGTGGCTTCGACGATCTCGTCGCCCTCTGCCAGGTCGGCCTGGACGGGACCGCCAAGCTGGAGCTGGCCCAGAACTACTGGGACGAGATGGGCAACGGGTCTCTCGCCCGGGTGCACACGGAGCTCCACCGCAAGCTGAGCCTGGCCCTGGGCCTGAGGTGCCCGCCCCGGCACGTGCAGCCGGTCGCCGCCCTGGAGCGGTCCGTGCTCACCGGCCTTCTGGCCACGAACCGCTGGCTCCAGCCCGAGATGCTGGGCGCATTGGGGCTCCTGGAGCTCCAGGCCGGCCCCCGCTGCCGCAAGGTGGTCGCCGCCCTGGAGCGCATCGGCGCAGGTGACGACGCCTCGGACTTCTACGTGGAGCACAGCACGGTGGATCCCCGTCACGGGAAGGACTGGGTCGACAAGGCCGTCACACCGTTCGAGGGCGACGCCCGCTGGGCCGGCGGCATCGTGCGGGGTGCCCGCTGGCGCTCGATCGTCAACGCCGGATTTTTCGCCGCCATGTCCGACGCCTTCATCGTGCACCAGCGACGGGCGTCCTGACCGGGGTCGTGACCGCGGCGGCCGTCCGCTTCGGGCCGATCGACGTCGCCTTCGACGAGAGCCTCCTGCGCCCGCGCTCCTGGACTCTCGCCCAGTCGCAATGGGCCGCCGAGCTGTCCGACGGAAGCCCCATGCTGGAGGTCGGATGCGGGGCCGGCCACATCGGCCTGGCCGCCGCGGTGCTGAGCGGCGCCCCGATCGTCCAGGTCGACAGTGACCCCGCCGCGTGCCGGTGGGCGGCGATCAACGCGGCTGCCAACGGCCGTGGGCACCTCGCCGAGCAGCGCTGCGGCCGGGCACAGGACGTGCTCGGCGACGGCGAACGGTTCGGGGTGGTCATCGCCGACCCTCCGTACGTCCCGTCGTCGGAGGTCCACCTCTATCCCGAGGATCCGCTCGGCGCCATAGACGGCGGCCCCGATGGGCTCGACAGCGTGCGCAGCTTCCTCGGCGGCATCGCCGGCCACGTCGACCGCGGGGGCAGTGTCGTGCTCCAGCTCCGGGGCCTCGCCCAGGTCGATCAGCTCGAAGCGTGGCTGAACCACCCGTCGTCGCCCTCCTTCGTGGTGACGGAATCCCGGTCCTATGGCGACGTGCGGGCCCTGACCCGCCTGGAGAGCCGGCCGGGCCAGGAGTAGGCGGCTCAGAGCAGACGCTGCATGAGCACGACGTCGAGCCAGCGTCCGAACTTGCGACCGACCTCCCGCTCGATCCCGACCAGCTCGAAGCCGCAGGCCCTGTGGAGGCCGATCGACGCCTCGTGCCCCCCGACGACACGGGCCATCACCGCATGGAACCCGTGGACGGTGCCCAGGCGGACCAGCTCGGCCAGGACCAGACGGCCGTGGCCGGCGCCCCGACGGTCCCGGCGCACGTACACCGAGTCCTCCACTGTCGTGGCATAGGCGGGCCGGCTCCGGTACGGGCCCAGCGAGCCGAAGGCCACCACGTCGCCGTCGACCTCGGCCACCACGGCCGGGTGCACGCCGGCGTGTTCGGCCAGCCAGTCCTGTTGCTCGGCCAGGGTGCGGGGGACCAGGTCGAAGGTCACCGTCGACTCCAGGACCTCGAGGTTGTAGATCGACCGGATGGCCTCGGCGTCGTCCGCCCGGGCCAAACGGACGGCGACCCCGGGTCGGCTGACTATCATCGGTGGGACTGCCCCCTTAGCTCAGTCGGCAGAGCACAGCCATGGTAAGGCTGGTGTCATCGGTTCGATTCCGATAGGGGGCTCGCAGTTCTTGCAGATGCAGTGGTTCGTCAGAGATCTGGCGGCGTAGCTCAGTTGGTAAGAGCACTCGGCTCATAATCGAGGGGTCGGCGGTTCGAGTCCGCCCGCCGCTACCGCATCCACACGACCAGCAACCAGAAGAAGAGGACGAGAAGATGGCCAAGCAGAAGTTCGAACGGAACAAGCCGCACCTCAACGTGGGCACCATGGGTCACATCGACCATGGCAAGACCACGCTCACCGCGGCCATCACCAAGGTCCTGCACGACCAGAACCCGAAGAACAGCTTCACCGCCTTCGACCAGATCGACAAGGCGCCGGAGGAGAAGGCGCGGGGCATCACGATCTCCATCGCCCACGTGGAGTACGAGACCGAGAAGCGCCACTACGCGCACGTCGACATGCCGGGCCACGCCGACTACATCAAGAACATGATCACGGGCGCAGCCCAGATCGACGGGGCCATCCTCGTGGTCTCCGCGGCCGACGGTCCCATGCCGCAGACCCGTGAGCACGTCCTCCTGGCCCGCCAGGTCGGGGTCCCCTACATCGTGGTGGCCCTCAACAAGGCAGACGCGGTCGACGACGAGGAGCTGCTCGACCTGGTCGACCTCGAGGTGCGGGAGCTGCTCAACGAGTACGAGTTCCCGGGCGACGACACCCCCATCGTGCGGGTGTCGGCCCTCAAGGCCCTCGACGGCGACGACGGGTGGACGCCCAAGGTGCTCGAGCTGATGGAAGCGGTCGACAGCTACATCCCGGAGCCGCAGCGCGACATCGACAAGCCGTTCCTCATGCCTATCGAGGATGTGTTCACCATCACCGGCCGGGGCACGGTCGTGACCGGCAAGGTCGAGCAGGGCATCGTGAAGGTCGGCGACCAGGTCGAGATCGTGGGCATCAAGGACACCCAGACCACGGTCTGCACGGGCGTCGAGATGTTCAAGAAGCTCCTCGACCAGGGCCAGGCCGGCGACAACGTGGGCGTGCTGCTTCGGGGCACCAAGAAGGAGGACGTCTCGCGGGGCCAGGTCCTCTGCAAGCCGAAGTCCATCACTCCCCACACCACCTTCGAGGCCAACGTTTACGTCCTCAAGAAGGAGGAGGGCGGGCGTCACAGCCCGTTCTTCCAGAACTACCGCCCGCAGTTCTACTTCCGCACCACCGACGTGACGGGCCAGATCACCCTGCCCGAGGGCACCGAGATGGTGATGCCCGGCGACAACATCACCCTCAACGTCGAGCTCATCAACCCCATCGCCATGGACGAAGGACTCCGCTTCGCCATCCGTGAGGGCGGCCGGACGGTCGGTGCCGGCCGCGTCACCAAGATCATCAAGTGATACACCGAACCGGTGACGCTCAAGGGTCTGGCAGAACCCTGAACGTCACCAGTTCGCTCTAACATCGATGAAGAACCGAGAGGAAGACAGAAGTGGCCAAGGGCGAGAAGCGGGTGAAGGTGACGCTGGCGTGCGAGGTGTGCAAGCGCCGGAACTACATCACCATGAAGAACAAGCAGAACGACCGGGAACGCATGGAGATCAAGAAGTACTGCCGGTGGGACCGGACGCACACGAGCCACCGGGAGACTCGCTAACCACGAGTAACCTTCCGGCCCACCAGCCGGTCGTAGAGGTGGTGATCCCCTCCGAAGAGGCCCGGTTGGTGGCAGCGGCCAAGGCCGGGGACAGCGACGCGTTCGCCGAGCTGGTCCGCAACACCCAGGGCGACGTCTACACCCTGGCCTACCGGCTCACCGGGAACGAGGACGACGCCCGCGACGTGGCCCAGGAGGCCTATCTGCGGGCGTTCCGGTCGCTGAAGCGGTTCCGGGGAGACGCCCGCTTCTCGACCTGGATGTACCGGATCACGGCCAACTGCGCGTCCACGCACCTGTCCCGTCGCTCGAAGGGCCGCCACGAAGAGCTGTCCGACGACGACAACGTGCTCGACGAGCGCCCCGAGTCCGATCCGGAGACGATGGCCGAGGCCGGAGTGCTACGGGACCGCGTCACCGCCGCTCTGGCCGACCTGCCGCCCATCCTGCGGGCCGTCGTCGTGCTGCGCGACGTCTATGACCTACCTCACGACGCCATCGCGTCGGAGCTGGGAATCACCGAGTCGGCGGCCAAGGTGCGCCTGCACCGTGCCCGTCGCAAGCTACGGGAGCGCCTGTTCCCGATGCCCGGAGAGGAGAAAGCCCGTGCGGTCTAGCCGGTTCTTCGGGAGCGGTGGAGTGTCCTGCGACGATGTCGCAGACGCCCTGCCCGCCATTGTCGACGGCCTCGAGGTCGCGGCCATCGAGGTCCAGCGCCACGTCGCCGCCTGCCTGCGGTGCCAGGCCGAGCTGGTCCAGTACCGCAAGGTGCTGCGCACGCTCCACCAGCTCCGCACCGAGGTGCTCGAGCCCACGCCCGGTCTCCTGCCCGACATCCTGGCCGCCCTCGAGGCCGCCGGAGAGCGGCGGGCCATCCATCACCTGCTCAACGGCCGTCGGGTGGCTTATGTCGGCGGCATCGCCGCAGCCACAGCGGCCGGCGCCGCCGGCGCCATCCTGGCCAGCCGCGCCCGCCGCAAGGTCCGCCTCGCCTCTTAGTTGCGCACGTTCCGGCGACAACCGACGTCGCTCTGGCGACGCCTGCTGTCGCCGGTTGCCGATGCGGTAACCTCAGGAGGCGTACGTCAGGGGCTGGCCCGCCTGTGCAGAGGGCAGTAGCTCAATTTGGCAGAGCACCGGTCTCCAAAACCGGCGGTTGGGGGTTCGAGTCCCTCCTGCCCTGCTCGTTCGTCCCCGACTCGGAGGTGCCGATGTGAAGATGGATGGGTTGCCGTGAACCGAGAGATGAAGAGAATGATGCAGCGTCAGGGTCAGGTGGACTCTGATGGCAGCCCCACCCGCCGGGAAGCCCCGCGTCCGCCGGCTGCCCGGGTGGCGACGAAGGAGCGCATCGGCCCCGCGGAGTACGCACGCCAGGTTCGGGGCGAGCTTCGGAAGGTGGCCTGGCCCACCCGGGGCGAGGTCATCAACTACTCGATCGTCGTGCTGATGGCGCTGCTCCTGCTCACCGCCATCATCTTCGGCCTCGACTACGTCTTCGCCAAAGCCGTCATCTTCCTCTTCAAGTGAGCGCTCCTATCGACCCCACCACCGACCCCCAGCCCCTCGACGAAGCGGTCGACGCGCCTCCGGGCGACGCCGTCATCGAGCCGGGCACGCTCGGCGACCCCGAGGAGGCGGTCGCCCTCCCCGCGGAGGCGCCGGTCGCCGCGGACGCGGTCCTCAGCGAGGACGAGCTGCTGGCCGAGGGCTTCGACGACGACGAGGACGACGAGCCGCCCGTCGAGAGCCCCTACGACCGGCCGGGCTCCTGGTACGTCGTGCACACCTACGCCGGCTACGAGAACAAGGTGAAGTCCAACCTGGAGAGCCGGATCGCCTCCATGAACATGGAGGACCGCATCTTCGAGTGCGTCATCCCCATGGAGGACGTCATCGAGTTCAAGGGAGGCAAGCGGGTCACCGTCCAGAAGAAGGTGTTCCCCGGCTACCTCCTCGTCCGCTGTGAGCTCGACGACGACTCGTGGCGGGTGGTGCGCAACACCCCCGGCGTCACCGGGTTCGTCGGCCTCGGCGCCAAGCCGACCCCGCTGTCCCGCAAAGAGGTGGAGAGCATCCTCCAGGTGCAGCCCACCGGCACCGACGGCGCTCCCAAGAAGGCCCGCCACCGGGCCATGTTCGAGATCGGGGAGAGCGTGCGGGTGCGGGAAGGCCCCTTCGCCGACTTCACCGGCACCATCGCCGAGATCAACGACGACCAGATGAAGTTGAAGGTGCTGGTCAACATCTTCGGCCGGGAGACGCCGGTCGAGCTCGAGTTCAGCCAGGTCGCCAAGCTTTAGTCGGCGGAGAGCCGCCAAGTACACAGTCTGCGTACCGCACATCAAGGGTGGGAGGCGCTCCGGCGCCGCCAGGACCACCGAAGGAGAAGTACACGCACATGGCAAAGAGACGCGTCGCTGCGATCGTCAAGATCCAGATTCCGGCGGGGGCGGCCACCCCCGCTCCGCCCGTGGGTACCGCCCTCGGCCCCCACGGCGTGAACATCATGGAGTTCTGCAAGCAGTACAACGCGGCCACCGAGTCCCAGCGGGGCACGGTCGTGCCGGCGGAGATCACTGTCTTCGAGGACCGGTCGTTCACCTTCGTCATCAAGACGCCGCCCACGCCGGTGCTCCTGCGGGCTGCGGCCGGCATCGCCAAGGGGTCGGTCACACCGGGGCGCGAGGCCGCCGGCACCATCACCGACGCCCAGATCACCGAGATCGCCACCACCAAGCTTCCCGACCTCAACGCCAACGACATCGAGGGCGCCAAGCGCCAGGTGATCGGCACCGCCCGCTCCATGGGCCTCACGGTCAAGGGATGACCCCCTTGACCCGAACCAACTCAGGCAAGGGCTGATCGATGACCCACACCAACAAGGACAGCAAGAAGTACGTCGACGCCACCCGCCGCTTCGACCGTGACCGCCAGCACGCGCCGGGCGAGGCCGTGGACCTGGTCAAGAGCCTGGCCGCGGCCAAGTTCGACGAGTCGGTCGAGCTGGCCGTCCGCCTCGGGGTCGACCCCCGCAAGGCCGACCAGATCGTGCGTGGCACCGTGGGCCTCCCCGCCGGCACCGGCAAGACGGTACGGGTCGTGGCCTTCGCCGCCGGCGACGCGGCCAACGAGGCCCGTGAGGCCGGGGCCGACGTGGTGGGCGCCGACGACCTCGTGGCCCGGGTGCAGGGCGGCTTCCTCGACTTCGACGTCGCCATCGCCACCCCCGACCTCATGGGCCAGGTGGGCAAGCTGGGCCGGGTGCTCGGCCCCCGCGGCCTGATGCCCAACCCGAAGACCGGCACCGTCACCACCGACGTGGGTCGGGCCGTGCGGGAGTTCAAGGGCGGTCGGGTGGAGTACCGCACCGACCGGTACGGCAACATCCACGTCCCCATCGGGAAGGTCAGCTTCGACCGCCGGTCGCTGCTCCAGAACCTGCAGGCCGTGATCGAGGAGCTCCAGCGGGCCAAGCCGGCCTCGGCCAAGGGCCGCTACATGCGCTCGATCGCCCTGTCGTCCACCATGGGCCCGGGCGTCAAGGTCGACCCCAACCCCTTGCGGGCGCTCGACGACGAGCTCACCGCCAGTGCGGGTGCCGCCGCCGGCTAGTCGGCGGAGAGCCGCAATGATCTAGTATCACCGTCACATAGATCGCCGTAGACATTCGGTGCGCGACCGCCTTCACGGGCACCGCGCGTAAGCGGCCCCTCACCGGGCCCGCCCAACGAGGCGTGAACCTCCTGAGGGATCGTTCGCGCGTGCTCGCCGCACCTCAGGGAGGAACTGCATGGAAGAACCCAGACCCGAGAAGGTCGCCGTCGTCACCGAGGTGCGCGACCGCCTCTCGTCGTCCAACGGCGCGCTGCTCACCGAGTACCGGGGCCTGAAGGTCGCCGACCTCGCTGCGTTGCGCCGGTCGGTCGGCGATGCCGGGGGCGAGTACCGGATCTTCAAGAACACCCTGGTCCGGCTGGCGGCCGCCGACCTGGGCCTGACCGACCTCGACGCCCTCCTGGTCGGCCCCACCGCCATCGCCTTCATCGACGGCGACGCCGTCGCCGTGGCCAAGTCCCTCCGTGACTTCGCCCGCACCAACCCCAACCTGACCATCAAGGGCGGCCTCCTCGGCACCACGGTGCTCAGTGCGGCCGACGCCGGCGCCCTCGCCGATGTCGCCCCCCGCGAGGTCATCCTCGCCCAGCTGGCCGGCGCGCTCGCCGCCCCGCTCCAGAAGATGGCCGGCCTCCTCCAGGCCCTGCCCCGCAACTTCGCCTACGGGCTGTCGGCCCTGGTCGAGAAGCGTGGGTCAGAGGCGCCTGCCGCAGCAGCGCCGGCGGCCGAAGCCCCCGCGGCTGAAGCCCCCTCGGCGGAAGCCCCCGCCGCAGAAGCACCCCAGTCCGACACGCCTCCGCAAGACACGCCTGAGCAAGCAGAAGGAGACCAGTAATGGCCACCAAGGAAGAGATCCTCGACAGCATCGCCGGCATGACCGTGCTCGAGCTCTCCGAGCTCCTGAAGGAGTTCGAGGAGAAGTTCGGTGTGACCGCAGCCGCCCCGATGGCGGTCGCGTCCGCCGGCGGCGGCGGTGGCGGCGGCGCCGAGGCCGCTCCGGCTGAAGAGGAGCAGGACGAGTTCGACGTCATCCTCGCCGAGGTCGGCGCCCAGAAGATCCCGGTCATCAAGGAGGTGCGCGCCCTCACCAACCTGGGTCTCAAGGAGGCCAAGGACCTGGTCGACAGCGCCCCCAAGGCCGTGCTCGAGAAGGTCTCGAAGGAAGACGCCGAGAAGGCCCGGGCCCAGCTCGAAGGCGCCGGCGCCACCGTCCAGCTCAAGTAGCGGGGCCCTTCTTCGGGCCTGGGGGTACCTCTACGGTGGTTCCAGGCCCGAAGAACGGGAATGCCCGAGACGTCGCGGGCGTTGTCGCTTCACCCATGAACCAGCCGAACGCCAGTTGTCCACAACCCTTGACCGCAGGCCCGGAGTCGAATAGCCTCAGCCCAGCTTGATTCGAGCTGGCTTGCCCATTCGCGCAGCTACAGCTAGTCTGGTATCTGCCGTGCCAGCCCGCGAGTCGCCGTCTCTCTTTACCGGCTTGACCGCGCGCGCCCGGCTTTGACCGACTCGCCCTGCCCGCCACGCCCTCGAATTCAGCAACACCGCCCACCCAGCACTGGCCCCAAGCCGACATCTCTCCGCGAAGGAGTGAGGTTTTGCCCACTCGTCCCGCCCCTCGGGAACGCTTTTCCTTTTCCAACCTCGATGAGGTCCTGGCTCTGCCGGACCTGATCGCCGTCCAGCGAGACTCCTTCAAATGGTTCCTCGATCGCGGGATGTCCGAAACCTTCCGCGACATCAGCCCCATCGAGGACTTCACCGGCCAGCTCCGCCTGGAGCTGGAGTTCGACGCCGACGACCCGGACCTCCGGCCGCCGCCCAAGTTCACCGTGGAGGAGTGCAAGGAGAAGGACATGACCTTCTCCGCACCGATCTTCGTCCGCGCCCGCTTCATGAACGCCACCACGGGCGAGATCAAGGAGCAGACGGTCTTCATGGGGGACTTCCCGATGATGACCGACAAGGGCACGTTCATCATCAACGGCACCGAGCGGGTGGTCGTCTCCCAGCTGGTCCGCTCCCCGGGCGTCATCTTCCAGCCCGGCCGCGACGCCAAGACCATCGCCACCGCCACCATCCACCCCTACCGCGGTGAGTGGATCGAGTTCGACATCGAGCAGAAGCCCGGCAAGGACGTCACCGCCGGCACCCGGGTGGCCCGCAAGCGCCGCCTGTCCCTGTTCGTCCTCCTGCGGGCGCTGGGCTACGACCAGGAGGCCCACCCCGGCTTCCTCGAGCGCTTCGTCAACCACTTCGACTTCCTCGAGGGCCAGTGGGAGAAGGAGAAGGACCTCGCCCCCACCCGGGAAGAGGCGCTCGTCGAGATCTACAAGCGGGCCCGCCCGGGCGAGCCGCCCCAGGTCGAGGCCGCCCGCGCCTACTTCGAGAACGCCTTCTTCAACCCCAAGCGCTACGACCTCACCCGCGTCGGCCGCTACAAGCTGAACCGCAAGCTGGGCCCGGAGATCGAGAAGGTCGCCGAGCTGCTCAACATCGACCTGGAGCGCCCGGGCCAGAGCCAGTTCGTGCTGAGCCCGTCGGAGATCCTGGCCGCCACCACCTACCTGCTGCACCTGGCCGCCGGTGAGGAGGGCTACCGCCTCGACGACCAGGACCACTTCGCCAACCGCCGCATCCGGTCGGTGGGCGAGCTCATCCAGAACCAGGTCCGCATCGGCCTCTCCCGCATGGAGCGGGTCGTCCGCGAGCGCATGACCACCCAGGACGTCGAGGCCATCACGCCCCAGACCCTGATCAACATCCGCCCCGTGGTCGCGGCCATCAAGGAGTTCTTCGGCACCAGCCAGCTGTCCCAGTTCATGGGCCAGACCAACCCCCTCGACGGCCTCACCCACAAGCGCCGTCTGTCGGCCCTCGGCCCCGGCGGTCTGTCCCGTGAGCGGGCCGGGTTCGAGGTGCGAGACGTGCACACCAGCCACTACGGCCGGATGTGCCCGATCGAGACCCCGGAAGGCCCCAACATCGGCCTGATCGGGTCGCTGGCCACCTACGCCCGGGTCAACGACTTCGGCTTCATCGAGACGCCGTACCGCAAGGTGGTCGACGGCCAGCTCACCGACGACATCCGCTACCTCGCCGCCGACGAGGAGGAGGAGCACGTCATCGCCCAGGCCAACGCCACCCTCGACGACGCCGGCCAGTTCGTGGGCGACCGCGTGCTGGTCCGTCGTGGCCCGCAGGGCGCCGGCGTGCGCATCGGCGCAGGGGGCACGTCGTACGGCACCACCAGCGAGATCGACTACGTGCCGCCCAGCGAGGTCGACCTCATGGACGTCTCGCCCAAGCAGATCGTCTCCGTGGCCACGGCCATGATCCCGTTCCTGGAGCACGACGACGCCAACCGGGCCCTCATGGGGGCCAACATGCAGCGTCAGGCCGTCTCGCTGGTCCGGGCCGAGGCGCCCTACATCGGCACCGGCATCGAGAAGCGGGCCGCCCGTGACGCGGGCGACGTGGTCCTGGCCGAGGGCGACGGCGAGATCGTCGAGGTCACCGGCGACCACATCGTCGTCCAGTACGTCGACGGCCAGACCGACCGCGACGGCCGCACGCTGGGCCGGAAGTTCTACCGCCTGGCCAAGTTCCGCCGCTCCAACCAGGGCACCTGCATCAACCAGAAGCCCCTGGTCGACGAGGGCCAGACCGTGGCCCTGGGCGACGTGCTGGCCGACGGCCCCTCCACCCACCAGGGCGACCTGGCCCTGGGCAAGAACCTGCTCGTGGCGTTCATGCCGTGGGAGGGCTACAACTTCGAGGACGCCATCATCCTGTCCGAGCGCCTGGTGCGCGACGACGTGCTGACGTCGATCCACATCGAGGCCCACGAGGTCGACGCCCGCGACACCAAGCTGGGCGCCGAGGAGATCACCCGGGACATCCCGAACCTCTCCGACGACATCCTCAAGGACCTCGACGAGCGGGGCATCATCCGCATCGGCGCCGAGGTCGGCCCCGGCGACGTCCTGGTGGGCAAGGTCACCCCCAAGGGCGAGACCGAGCTCACCCCCGAGGAGCGCCTCCTGCGCGCCATCTTCGGTGAGAAGGCCCGCGAGGTCCGTGACACCAGCCTCAAGGTGCCCCACGGCGAGACCGGCAAGGTCATCGACGTCAAGGTGTTCTCCCGGGAGGAGCAGCACGAGCTGGCCCCCGGCGTCAACCAGCTGGTCCGGGTCTACGTGGCCCAGAAGCGCAAGATCAGCGAGGGCGACAAGCTGGCCGGCCGCCACGGCAACAAGGGCGTCATCTCCAAGATCCTCCCGATCGAGGACATGCCGCACCTGGCCGACGGAACCCCGGTCGACATCATCCTGAACCCCCTGGGCGTGCCCAGCCGGATGAACGTCGGCCAGGTGCTCGAGTGCCACCTCGGCTACGCGGCCCGCTACGGCTGGGACGGCGCCGACAACGGCACCCGCACCTCCACCACCGCCACCAAGACCCGCCCGGTCACCGACCCCGCGGTCTGGGTGTCGTCGCCGGTGTTCGACGGGGCCCACTGGGACGAGGAGGGCGACGCCGGCTCCGGCCGCCACCCCACCATCCAGCAGATCCTCACCCAGCACCTGCACGCGGACTCGGCGGTGCCCGACGGGCCCCGCCTCGTCCAGGCCGACGGCAAGCAGACGCTCTACAACGGCCGCACCGGTGAGCCCTACGACCGGCCGGTCACCGTGGGCTTCGTCTACATCCTGAAGCTCCTCCACCTGGTCGACGACAAGATCCACGCCCGGTCGACCGGCCCCTACTCGATGATCACCCAGCAGCCCCTGGGCGGGAAGGCCCAGTTCGGTGGCCAGCGCTTCGGGGAGATGGAGGTGTGGGCCCTCGAGGCCTACGGCGCCGCCTACGCCCTGCAGGAGCTGCTCACCATCAAGTCCGACGACGTCCTCGGCCGGGTCAAGGTCTACGAGGCCATCGTCAAGGGCGAGAACATCCCCGAGCCCGGCATCCCCGAGTCCTTCAAGGTGCTCATCAAGGAGATGCAGAGCCTCTGCCTCAACGTCGAGGTCCTCTCGACCACGGGCGAGGAGATCGAGATGCGGGAGCTCGACGAAGACGTGTTCCGGACCGCGGAGGAGCTCGGCATCGACCTGAGCCGTCCCGAGCGGGGCAGTGACGAAGAGGACGCACGAAGGGCGGCCGAGCGGTCGAGCCGGCTGTGAGCCGGCTCGCCGCCGCCCGCCCGTCAGCAGCAGTGTGAGAGAGGAATAAAGAGTGCTCGACGTCAACAATTTCGACCAGCTACGTATCGCCCTCGCCACCGCCGACTCCATCCGCACGTGGTCGAACGGCGAGGTCAAGAAGCCGGAGACCATCAACTACCGCACGCTGAAGCCGGAGAAGGACGGCCTCTTCTGCGAGAAGATCTTCGGTCCCACCAAGGACTGGGAGTGCTACTGCGGCAAGTACAAGCGCGTCCGGTTCAAGGGCATCATCTGCGAGCGCTGCGGCGTGGAGGTCACCCGCTCCAAGGTCCGGCGCGAGCGCATGGGCCACATCGAGCTGGCCGCCCCCGTCGTCCACATCTGGTACCTCCGCGGCACCCGTAGCTGGCTGGCGTACCTGCTCATGGGCACCGAGGCCCGTGAGGAGCTCAAGGCCAAGCAGCTCGAGAAGGTCATCTACTTCGCCGCCAACCTGGTCACCTGGGTCGACGAGGAGCGCCGCCACGCCGACCTGCCCGAGCTGGAGGCCGAGCTCCTGGAGGAGCTGGCCGAGATCGAGCGCTCGCGCGACGTCGACGTGGACCGGCGGTTCAAGGCCCTCGAGGCCGAGATCGCCGAGCTCGAGGCCAACGGGGCCAAGGACTCCGAGCTCAAGGCCCGCCAGAAGCTGGCGGACAAGGAGCTCACCCAGATCCGCGAGCGGGCCCAGGCCGAGATCGACCTGGCCCGTCGGGCCTTCGACGAGTTCAAGGACCTCTTCGCCCGGAAGATCATCGAGGACGAGGTCGTCTGGCGTCAGCTGAAGGACCGCTACACCGAGTACTTCCGGGGCGGCATGGGCGCCGACGCCATCGCCCAGCTCATCAGCGAGATCGACTTCGACTCCGAGGAGGTCAAGCTCCGGGAGGGCATCGACGCGTCCGACGGCCGTCGCCCGCTGTCGGCCCAGCGCAAGCAGAAGGCCATCAAGCGGCTCAAGATCGTCACCGCCTTCAACCGTCGCGACGAGACCAGCGGTCGCCGGGTCAACGAGCCCAAGGCGATGATCCTCGACGCCGTCCCGGTCATCCCGCCCGACCTGCGCCCCATGGTGCAGCTCGACGGTGGCCGTTTCGCCACGTCGGACCTCAACGACCTGTACCGCCGGGTCATCAACCGGAACAACCGGCTGAAGCGCCTGCTCGACCTCGGCGCTCCCGAGATCATCGTCAACAACGAGAAGCGGATGCTCCAGGAGGCGGTCGACGCCCTGTTCGACAACGGCCGCCGTGGCCGTCCGGTCACCGGGCCCGGCAACCGTCCCCTGAAGTCCCTGTCCGACATGCTGAAGGGCAAGCAGGGCCGGTTCCGCCAGAACCTGCTGGGCAAGCGGGTCGACTACTCCGGCCGTTCGGTCATCGTCGCCGGCCCCACGCTCAAGCTGCACCAGTGCGGCCTGCCCAAGCTCATGGCCCTCGAGCTGTTCAAGCCCTTCGTCATGAAGCGCCTGGTCGACACCGAGCTGGCCCAGAACATCAAGTCGGCCAAGCGCATGGTGGAGCGCCGCCGCCCGCAGGTCTGGGACATCCTGGAAGAGGTCATCAAGGAGCACCCCGTGTTCCTGAACCGGGCCCCCACGCTCCACCGTCTGGGCATCCAGGCCTTCGAGCCCCTGCTGGTCGAGGGCAAGGCCATCCAGATCCACCCGCTGGTGTGCGCGGCCTTCAACGCCGACTTCGACGGCGACCAGATGGCGGTCCACCTGCCCCTGTCCGCCGAGGCCCAGGCCGAGGCCCGGGTGCTGATGCTGTCGGCCAACAACGTGCTGTCGCCGGCCCACGGCCGCCCGCTGACCGTGCCCAGCCAGGACATGGTCATCGGCATCTACTACCTCACCGAGCAGACCGACGGTGTCCCCGGCGAGGGCCGCAGGTTCTCGCACCTGTGGGAGGTGGAGCGGGCCGTCGACAACGGCGACCTGCAGATCCACGCCCGCATCGAGATGCGTGACGGCGACGACGACGGCAAGCCGCTGTACCGCACCACCACCGCGGGCCGGCTGTTCTTCGAGGGCGCCCTGCCCGCCGACTTCTGCGCCAAGGTCGGCCACATCGACCAGGCGGTGAAGAAGCGCGACATCACCGACATCGTCGAGCGGCTGGTCGCCGACTACACCAAGGCGGAGGTGGCCAAGAGCCTCGACGCCATCAAGGACCTCGGCTTCCGCTACGCCACCCAGTCCGGCCTCACCATCGCCATGTCCGACGTCACCACGCCGCCGGACAAGGGCACCATCCTCGACAAGTACGAGAAGGAAGCGGACAAGATCGAGTCGCAGTTCAAGCGGGGCATCATCACCGACGACGAGCGCCGCCAGAAGGAAGTCGAGATGTGGACCAACGCCACCCGCGAGGTGCGGGTGGCCATGGAGAAGACTCTCGGCGAGATGGTCTTCAACCCCATCGAGATGATGGTCGGCTCCGGCGCGCGAGGAAACATCATGCAGGTCCAGCAGATCGCCGGCATGCGTGGCCTGGTGGCCAACCCCCGCGGTGACATCATCCCCCGCCCGATCAAGAGCAACTTCCGTGAGGGCCTGTCCGTCCTCGAGTACTTCATCTCCACCCACGGGGCCCGCAAGGGCCTGGCCGACACCGCCCTGCGCACCGCCGACTCGGGCTACCTGACCCGCCGCCTGGTCGACGTGGCCCAGGAGCTCATCATCCGGGAGCTCGACTGCGACACGCCGCGCGGCATCTGGCTCGAGAACATCGAGCCCGACACCGCCGGCAAGCGCAACAGCCTGGAGACCCGCCTGTACGGGCGGATCCTGGCCGAGCCCGTCACTCTCGCCGACGGCACGGTGTACCCCCGGGGCACCGAGGCCACCGACGTGGAGATCGCCGCCATGCGCGACGACCCCGGTGTGAACCGGGTCCGGGTGCGCTCGGTGCTGAACTGCGAGGCCACCCACGGCGTGTGCGCAGCCTGTTACGGCCGCTCACTTGCCACGGGTCGCGACATCGAGCTCGGCGAGGCGGTCGGCGTCATCGCCGCCCAGTCCATCGGCGAGCCCGGCACGCAGCTCACCATGCGTACGTTCCACACCGGCGGCATCGCCCAGACCGACATCACCCACGGCCTGCCCCGGGTGGTCGAGCTGTTCGAGGCCCGGACGCCCAAGGGCAAGGCCATCCTGGCCCGCACCTCGGGCGTGGTCCGCATGGTCGACGACGACGTCAAGGGCCGCACGGTCACGATCGTCGGCGACGACGGGAGCGAGGAGGCGTACCCGATCTCCACCCGCGACCTGGCCCGCCTGCTCGTCACCGAGGGCCAGGAGGTCATCGCCGGCGACGCGCTGGTCGAGGGGCCCAAGGACCCCAAGGAGCTGCTGGAGATCAAGGGCATCCGGGAGACCCAGCAGTACCTGGTCGACCAGGTGCAGCAGGTGTACCGGCCCCAGGGCGTGTCCATCCACGACAAGCACATCGAGCTGATCGTCCGCCAGATGCTCAAGCGGGTGCTGGTGGCCGAGCCCGGCGAGTCCGAGCTGCTTCCCGGTGAGCGGGTGGAGTCGCGGCAGTACGCCGAGATCAACCGGGCGCTGGTGCAGGAGGGCAAGACGCCGGCCGAGGGCCGTCCCGAGCTCATGGGCATCACCAAGGCGTCGCTGGCCACCGAGTCGTGGCTGTCGGCGGCGTCGTTCCAGGAGACCACCCGGGTGCTCACCGAGGCTGCCATCGAGGGCAAGCGCGACCAGCTCCTGGGCCTCAAGGAGAACATCATCATCGGCAAGCTCATCCCGGCCGGGACGGGCATGCTCCGCTACCGGGGCCTGGAGATCCAGGCGCCGGAGTACGAGCCGCTGCCCTTCTACAGCTCCGACGTCCAGGACCCGGCCGCATGGCTGGCCAACGTCGGTCGCGACCCCGACGCCATGGACGGCACCACCCTCACCGTCGCCCCCGAACGCCCGAGCGAGGACGAAGAGAGCTTCTTCGGCACCGCCCCGGACATCGCCGGGTAACAAACTCAAAGCGTTTGGTCGATCCGCGGTCGCATATGGCCGCGGATCGACCAATCCCGAACAAGGTAGGATGTCTCTTCGTGCCCACCATCGCCCAATTGGTTCGCAAGGGCCGCGAGTCGAAGTCCGAGAAGACCAAGACGCCGGCTCTCAAAGGTGCCCCGCAGCGGCGGGGGGTGTGCACGCGCGTCTACACACACACGCCGAAGAAGCCGAACTCGGCCCTCCGCAAGGTGGCCCGGGTGCGGCTCACCACCGGCCAGGAGGTCACCGCCTACATCCCCGGCGTGGGCCACAACCTGCAGGAGCACTCCATCGTGCTCGTGCGTGGCGGCCGGGTGAAGGACCTTCCCGGCGTCCGCTACAAGATCATCCGCGGGGTGCTCGACGCCTCCGGAGTCCGCGATCGCAAGCAGGCCCGTAGCCGCTACGGCGCCAAGAAGGGTTAGAGATGCCTCGGAAAGGCCCGCCGCCGCGGCGCGAGCTCATGCCCGACCCGATCTACCGGTCGGTGCTCGTCACCCAGTTCGTCAACAAGGTGCTGGTGCGGGGCAAGCGCTCAACCGCCGAGCGGATCGTCTACGGCGCCCTCGACATCATCAAGGACAAGACGGGCGCCGAGCCGGTCGCCACCCTCAAGCGGGCCATGGACAACGTGAAGCCCCAGCTCGAGGTCAAGAGCCGGCGGGTCGGTGGCGCCACCTACCAGGTGCCGATCGAGGTGAAGCCCCGCCGGGCCTCCACCCTGGCCATCCGCTGGCTGGTCGGCTACTCCCGGCAGCGCCGCGAGAAGACCATGGCCGAACGGCTGGCCAACGAGCTGCTCGACGCATCGAACACCACCGGGTCGTCGGTGAAGCGCAAGGACGACGTCCACAAGATGGCCGAATCCAATAAGGCGTTTGCTCATTATCGTTGGTGATTCGGCTCGGGGGGCTCTGCCCCCCGAGTGCCCCCCGAGTCAAAGGCTTCGCACTGCGCCTTTGGCGCACTGATCATCTACCACCGACAGGCCTGCGGCCGTCGGTGGCGAATCGGAGCGGAAATGCTCCGATTCGGTCCGACTGACACACACGACGCATACGAGAGATAGCTATGGCTGAAGCACCGGCAATTCGAGAGTTCCCGCTGGCCCGGACCCGCAACATCGGGATCATGGCCCACATCGACGCGGGCAAGACCACCACCACCGAGCGCATCCTCTATTACACGGGCAAGACGTACAAGATCGGCGAGGTCCACGAGGGCGCCGCGGTCATGGACTGGATGGTCCAGGAGCAGGAGCGCGGCATCACCATCACGTCCGCGGCCACCACCTGCCGGTGGAAGGACAACTGGATCAACATCATCGACACCCCGGGCCACGTCGACTTCACGGTTGAAGTGGAGCGGTCGCTGCGGGTGCTCGACGGCGCGGTGGCCGTGTTCGACGCGGTGGCCGGCGTGGAGCCCCAGACCGAGACGGTGTGGCGCCAGGCCAACAAGTATGAAGTGCCCCGCATCTGCTTCATCAACAAGATGGACCGGATCGGCGCCGACTTCTTCAAGGCCGTCGACCAGATCAAGGACCGCCTCGACGCCTCCGTCGCCCTCATCCAGATCCCCATCGGGGCCGAGGGCCACTTCCGGGGGATGATCGACCTGCTCAGCATGAAGGCCCTCGTCTGGGACGAGGGCATGGGCGAGAGCTGGCGCGACGAGGCCATCCCCGCCGACCTCCAGGAGGCCGCCGACCACTGGCGCCACCAGCTGGTGGACGTCCTGTCGAACACCGACGACAGCATCATGGAGAAGTACGTCGGCGACGAGGAGATCACCACCGACGACCTCCGCAAGGCCCTCCGCCGGGCCACCATCGCCAACCAGGTCGTCCCCGTGATCTGCGGGTCGGCGTTCAAGAACAAGGGCGTCCAGCCCCTTCTCGACGCCGTCGTGGACTACCTGCCCAGCCCCATCGACCTCCCCCCGGTGAAGGGCCTCGACCTCAAGGGCATCGAGGAGCTCGAGCGCCCGCCGGACGACAAGGCCCCGTTCTCGGCCCTGGCCTTCAAGATCATGAGCGACCCCCACGTGGGCAAGCTCACCTACTTCCGCGTCTACTCCGGAAGCATCAAGAAGGGCGACGCGGTCCTCAACTCCACCAAGGACCGCAAGGAGCGCATCGGCCGCATCCTGCAGATGCACGCCAACCACCGCGAGGACAAGACGATCATCTTCGCCGGCGACATCGTGGCCACCGTCGGCCTCAAGCAGACCACCACCGGTGACACGCTGTGCGACGCCAACTCGCCCATCGTGCTGGAGACGCTCGAGTTCCCGGAGCCGGTCATCCACGTGGCCATCGAGCCCAAGACCAAGGTCGACCAGGACAAGCTCACCGACGCCCTCCAGCGGTTGTCGGAGGAGGACCCGACCTTCCAGAAGCACACCGACGTCGACACGGGTCAGACCATCATCGCCGGCATGGGCGAGCTGCACCTCGAGGTGCTGGTCGACCGCATGCTGCGTGAGTTCCGGGTCGACGCCCACGTGGGCAAGCCCCAGGTGGCCTACCGCGAGACCATCCGCAAGCCGGTCGACAAGGTCGAGGAGCGCTACGTGCGCCAGACCGGTGGTCGGGGCCAGTACGGCCACGTCGTCCTCAACGTCGAGCCGACGGGCCCCGGCGGCGGCTACGAGTTCGTCGACAAGATCGTGGGCGGCATCATCCCCAAGGAGTACATCTCCTCCATCGACGCCGGCATCCAGGAGTCGCTGCAGAGCGGCGTCCTCGCCGGCTACCCGATGGTCGACGTGCGGGCCACCCTGGTCCACGGGTCGTACCACGACGTGGACTCCTCGGAGATGGCGTTCAAGATCGCCGGCTCGCTGGCCATCAAGAAGGCCACCCGCCTGGCCCACCCGGTGCTCCTCGAGCCGATCATGGCCGTCGAGGTGGTGACGCCCGACGACTACATGGGCGACGTGATCGGCGACATCTCCAGCCGTCGCGGCCGGATCGAGGGCGTCGAGCAGCGGGGCTCCAGCCAGGTCATCAAGGGCCAGGTGCCCCTCGGCGACATGTTCGGATACGCTACCGACCTGCGGTCGCGCACCCAGGGTCGCGCAACCTACACGATGCAATTCCACTCGTACCAAGAAGTTCCTGAGTCGATCGCTCGCGAGATCGTGGCTCGGGTACGTGGCGAATAAGGGTTAAGGGGACATATGGCGAAGCAGAAGTTCGACCGCACCAAGCCGCACCTCAACGTGGGCACCATGGGTCACATCGACCATGGCAAGACCACGCTGACCGCGGCCATCACCCGGGTCCTCCACGACCAGAACCCGAACGTGTCCTTCACCGCCTTCGACCAGATCGACAAGGCGCCGGAGGAGAAGGCCCGGGGGATCACGATCTCCATCGCCCACGTCGAGTACGAGACGGGCAAGCGCCACTACGCGCACGTCGACATGCCCGGCCACGCCGACTACATCAAGAACATGATCACCGGAGCGGCCCAGATCGACGGGGCCATCCTCGTGGTCTCCGCCGCCGACGGTCCCATGCCCCAGACCCGTGAGCACGTGCTGCTCGCCCGCCAGGTGGGCGTGCCGTTCATCATCGTGGCCCTGAACAAGGCCGACGCGGTCGACGACGAGGAGCTCCTCGACCTGGTCGACCTCGAGGTGCGGGAGCTGCTCAACGAGTACGAGTACCCCGGCGACGACACGCCGATCATCCGCGTGTCGGCCCTCAAGGCGCTCGAGGGCGACGACGCGTGGACGCCGAAGATCATCGAGCTCATGGACGCGGTGGACACGTTCATCCCCGAGCCCCAGCGCGACGTCGACAAGCCGTTCCTCATGCCCATCGAGGACGTCTTCACCATCACCGGCCGGGGCACGGTCGTGACCGGCAAGGTCGAGCAGGGCATCCTCAAGGTCGGCGACCAGGTCGAGATCGTGGGCATCCGCGACACCCAGACCACCGTCTGCACCGGTGTGGAGATGTTCAAGAAGCTCCTCGACCAGGGCCAGGCCGGCGACAACATCGGCGCGCTGCTCCGGGGCACCAAGAAGGAGGACGTCGAGCGCGGCCAGGTGCTGTGCAAGCCGAAGTCCATCACGCCCCACACCACCTTCGAGGCCAACGTCTACGTCCTCAAGAAGGAGGAGGGCGGGCGGCACAGCCCGTTCTTCCAGAACTACCGCCCGCAGTTCTACTTCCGCACCACCGACGTCACCGGCCAGATCACCCTGCCCGAGGGCACCGAGATGGTGATGCCGGGCGACAACATCACCCTCAACGTCGAGCTCATCAACCCCATCGCCATGGACGAAGGACTCCGCTTCGCCATCCGTGAAGGCGGCCGTACCGTGGGCGCCGGCCGCGTCACCAAGATCATCAAGTGACAGTCGGGGGGCCTGCCCCCCGACGACCCCCCGTCAACTGCAGACGCCCCGCCGCCGGCGGGGCGGCTGTCTGAATTCCGGCGAAGCGAAGCTTCGACGGTCTGCTCGGCCTCACGGCCTCGCAGAGGCCCTCCCGCCTGCTCCGCAACTTTCAAAGATAGGGTGTTTCCCCGTGGCACAGAAAATCCGGATCCGCTTGAAGGCGTACGACCACGAGATCGTCGACCAGTCCACGAAGAAGATCGTGGAGACGGTGCTGCGCACCCAGGCGACGGTGCGGGGGCCGGTGCCCCTGCCCACCGAGAAGCACCGCTACACGGTGATCCGGTCCCCTCACAAGGACAAGGACTCCCGCGAGCACTTCGAGATGCGCATCCACAAGCGGCTGCTCGACATTCTCGAGCCCAGCCCCAAGACCGTCGACTCCCTGCAGCGCCTCGACCTGCCGGCCGGCGTCGACATCGAGATCAAGATCCAGCAGGTCTAAACCCCTTCTGGGAGCGCGCTTCCCGAAGGGCGCTATACTTTTCAGGTTCACGAGGAGAGTCGCGTTCCTGCTCCTCCTCCACTTCTACGTCCTGGGTCGCCGGCCCCGCCGGTACACCGAGGCAAACAACCCCCATCGCTCCGCCGGGAACCACCCGTGCGGAGCTTCCGCGTGAAGGCAGACACGAAGCCATGGCAAAGAAGGCGATCGTCGGCGAGAAGGTCGGCATGACACAGATCTGGGACGACCAGAACCGTGCCATTCCGGTCACCCTCGTACGGGTTGCGCCGTGCCGGGTGGTGCAGGTGAAGACTCCCGAGAGCGACGGCTACAGCGCGGTCCAGGTCACGTTCGGGGCCCAGCGCCCGTCCAAGCTGAACAAGCCCGACGCCGGCCACTTCGCCAAGGCGGGGGTGGACCCGGGCACGCGCCTCGTCGAGCTGCGGGTCGACGACTCGGGCCAGTACGCCGTCGGCGACGAGATCACCGCCACCATCCTGAGCGCAGGCGAGAAGGTCGACGTCACGGGCGTCAGCAAAGGCAAGGGCTTCGCCGGCGTGATGAAGCGCCACAACTTCAAGGGCTTGGGCGCCGGGCACGGCACTCACAAGAAGCACCGCTCACCGGGCGCCATCGGGGCCTGCGCCACGCCGGCCCGGGTGTTCAAGGGCACCAAGATGGCCGGCCGCATGGGCCACCAGCAGGTGACCACCCTGAACATCGAAGTCGTCCAGGCCGACGCCGACCGCCAGATCATCCTGCTCAAGGGCGCCGTCCCCGGCCCCCGGGGCGGGCTGGTGCTCATCCGCGACGCCGTCCGCGGCGACAACGGCTCCACCAGCAACCGGAACGGGAGTTGAGCATGGCCTCCGTGGACATCCGCAACGCTTCGGGCGCCACCGTCGGCAACACCGACCTCGCCGACGACATCTTCGGTGTCACGCCGAACGTCCCCCTGATGCACCAGGTGGTCACCGCCCAGCTGGCAGGCATCCGCTCCGGCGACCACAGCACGCTGACCCGGGCCGAGGTCCGCGGCGGCGGGCGCAAGCCGTGGCGCCAGAAGGGCTCCGGCCGGGCCCGCCAAGGCTCCACCCGGGCCCCGCACTGGCGGGGCGGGGGCGTGGCCATGGGCCCCAGGCCCCGCAGCTACGCCCAGCGCACCCCCAAGAAGATGGTGGCCGCCGCCCTGCGCTCGGCGCTGTCGGACCGGGCCGCCGAGGGCAAGGTCGTCGTGGTCGACGCCTGGGACTTCCCCGCTCCCAAGACCCGCGACGCCAAGGCGGCCCTCGCGGCCCTGGGTGTCAACGGCCGGGTGCTGCTGGTCCTCGACCGGGAGCAGGAGGCGGCGGCCAAGTCGTTCCGCAACCTGCCCAAGGTCCACCTCATCCTGCCGTCGGAGCTCAACGCCTACGACGTGCTGTGCTCCGACTGGGTGATCTTCACCCGCGACAACCTCCCCACCGGCGCCGGCGGTTCGACCGATCCGGAGATGCCCGACACCACCCACGCCACCGACGCGGCGGCGCCCGACGCGGAGGAGAACGCATGAGCGATCCCCGCAGCATCATCATCCGCCCCGTCGTGAGCGAGAAGTCCTATGGCCTGCTCGACAGCGGGGTCTACACCTTCGTGGTCGACCCCCGGGCCAGCAAGATCGAGATCTCCGACGCGGTGGAGACCATCTTCAACGTCCAGGTCGCCAAGGTGAACACGCTGAACCGCAAGGGGAAGCGCAAGCGCAACCGGAAGTCACAGACCTTCGGCCAGCGTCCCGACACCAAGCGCGCCATCGTCACCCTCGCCGCCGGCGGGCGCATCGACCTCTTCGAGAGCTGAGGGACCCGTCACCATGCCCCTTCGCAAGCGCAAGCCCACCAGTGCCGGACGGCGGTTCCAGACCGTCTCCGACTTCTCCGACGTCACCACCGACACGCCGGAGAAGACGCTCGTCGCGCCGCTCCCCAAGTCGGGTGGCCGCAACAGCTACGGCCGCAAGACCGCCCGCCACCGTGGTGGCGGCCACAAGCGGCAGTACCGCATCCTCGACTTCAAGCGGGACAAGGACGGCGTGCCGGCCAAGGTGGCCACGATCGAGCACGACCCCAACCGCAACGCCCGCATCGCCCTGCTGCACTACCTCGACGGTGAGAAGCGCTACATCCTGGCTCCGGCCAAGGTGCGCGTGGGCGACCTGCTCGAGAGCGGCCAGAAGGCCGACATCCGCCCCGGCAACGCCCTGGCCCTGCGCTACATCCCCGTCGGCACCACGGTGCACAACGTGGAGCTGAAGCCGGGCGCCGGCGGCAAGATGGGCCGGGGCGCCGGCGCCAGCATCCAGCTGGTGGCCAAGGAGGGCGACTTCGCCACCCTCCGCCTGCCCAGCACCGAGATGCGCCGGGTGCCGATCGACTGCAAGGCGACTATCGGCGAGGTCGGCAACTCCGAGGCCGAGCTGGTCTCCATCGGCAAGGCCGGCCGGAACCGCTGGAAGGGCGTTCGCCCCCAGAGCCGTGGCGTGGCCATGAACCCGGTCGACCACCCGCACGGCGGTGGCGAGGGCAAGACCTCGGGTGGTCGCCACCCCGTGTCGCCGTGGGGTCAGCCCGAGGGCCGAACCCGGAACACCAACAAGCCGTCCCAGAAGCTGATCATCCGCCGGCGCCGTACGCGCGGCTCCCGGAGGTAAGGGAAAACCATGGCACGCAGCCTCAAGAAGGGCCCGTTCATCGACGACCACCTGCTCAGGAAGGTCGACGCCCTCAACTCCCGCGGCGAGAAGCGGGTCATCAAGACGTGGTCCCGTCGCTCGACGGTGATCCCCGACATGGTCGGTCACACCATCGCCGTCCACGACGGGCGCAAGCATGTTCCCGTCTACATCACCGAGGCCATGGTCGGCCACAAGCTGGGCGAGTTCGCCCTCACCCGCACCTTCCGGTTCCACGCCGGCCAGGAGCGGGCGGGGAGGCGCTGAGCGATGACCGGTCCCAAGCTCAACGAAGCACCGGTCATGCGCCGCCGGCCGGAGTCCCGCTCCCAGGCCGTCCGCACGCCGGTCACCTCCACCCGGGCCGTCGCCCGGTATGTCCGCATCTCCCCGTACAAGGTCCGCCAGGTGCTCGACCTGATCCGCGGTTACGACGCCGAGCGGGCCAAGGAGATCCTGAAGTTCTGCGAGCGCGACGCGGCGATCGTGGTGGGCAAGCTGCTGGATTCCGCCATCGCCAACGCCGAGCACGACCACGCCATGGTCGGTGACGAGCTGTTCGTCTCCGCCTGCTACGCCGACGAGGGCCCCACCCTCAAGCGCTGGCGCCCCCGGGCCCGGGGCCGGGCCACCCGCATCCGCAAGCGCACCTGTCACATCACCCTGCTCGTCTCCCGCCT
>CADCTB010000076.1:327-26687 GCA_902805665.1 uncultured Acidimicrobiales bacterium | reverse complement strand
TTCAATGCCCGAATCAGCTCGTTCCAAGCGACGCTCTCCCAGTCGCTCTCGGGTGCGCAGTTGGCGGCTGCGGTCGCCCAGCTCGAGGGCACTCGGGCTCAGGGCAATGCCCAGTTCGTGAGCCGGGCCGCGGCGCTGGGATGCACGCTCTGAGCGCCTAGCTCGGTGTGATGGCCGAATCGGACACCCCTGCGCCGAGGGGACCTCGCTGGTCGCGCGCCGAGCGCATCATCGCCTCCGCCGGTGTCCTGCTGGC
Organism: uncultured Acidimicrobiales bacterium; assembly: GCA_902805665.1. Taxonomy (GTDB): domain Bacteria; phylum Actinomycetota; class Acidimicrobiia; order Acidimicrobiales; family AC-14; genus CADCTB01. The sequence goes on along the minus strand of CADCTB010000076.1, from coordinate 26,431 downwards.
TGCGGACCTGGCGGTGCTGCCCTGGCACCGCTTCAGCCTCGCCCTCCCGACGGAGCAGTTCGGCGTCGAGGTACCGTCGTTTCGGATCGACCGCACCGGAGTGCAGGAGCCGTACGCCCTGTTCGGCATCGCCGCCTCGGTGATCGCGGTGGGCATGGTGATCCACGTCGTGATGGCGAGGCGGACCTCCGCGGTGCCGAGGCCGGGACCAGTGCACCTCATCGCCGGGGCGGTGGTCCTCGGCCTGGTGGCGGCCAAGCTGCTGGCCAACACCGACTTCCTCGCCATCGGCGCCTGGGTCGGTCTCGCTCTGGCCGCGGCGGTGGCCTACGGAGGTTTCGCCCTCAGCCAGGAGGCCTCCACCGGCTCCGACACGGCGGTCAGCGGCGCCTGATCCGCCCTGGCATCATGCGCCCATGAGGGTCCTGGGCACGTGCCTCCCGGGTCATGGACATTTCAACCCGATGCTGGCCCTGGCCCAGGGGCTCACCCGGGCCGGGCACGAGGTGGCGTTCGCCACCGCCGCGGACTTCTGCCCGCACATCGAGCGCACGGGGTTCGAAGCCTTTCCCGCCGGGCTCGCCCTCGCCCACCAGATGGAGGAGGCCCGCCGGCGCTATCCCGAGCAGGACGGGCTGGTCGCCATGGAGCGGTTCGAGCAGTTCGTCCCGCGCATGCTGGGGGGTGTGGCCGCTCCGGCCCGGGCCGCCGACCTGGTCCCGCTCGTCCGTTCATGGAAGCCCGAGCTGCTCGTCCACGACGAGACGGAGTTCGCCGGGCCCATCGCCGCCGCGGTCGCCGGCATCCCCTGGGCCGACCAGAGCGTGGGGATCCTCCGCCCCCGGGCCATGGCCCGGCTGGCCGGTGAGACGCTGGCCCCGCTGGCCGAGCGGTACGGGGTCGACGTCGGCCCGTTCGGCGGCATGTACCGCTACCTCTACATCGACGTCGCCCCCCCGAGCCTGCAGTCGGCCGAGATCGCCGAGATCGACGTCGCCCATCAGGTGCAGAACGCCACCATGGACCCGGGCGCCGAAGGTGAGGCCCTTCCGGACTGGGTGCGGCAGCTTCCGCCCGACCGGCCCGTCGTCTACGTGAGCCTGGGCACGGTGTTCAACGCCAAGGCTCGCGACGTCTTCGCCGCCGTCCTCGAGGGGCTGCGGTCCGAGCCGGTGACCGCCATCCTTACGATCGGCACCGACAACGACCCGGACGATTTCGGTGCCCAGCCCGATCACGTCCACATCGAGCGGTTCATCCCGCAGTCACTGCTGCTCCCCTACTGCGACGCCGTCGTCAACCAGGGAGGCACCGCCATCCTGCCCATCCTCGCCCACGGCCTGCCGCTGCTGATCCTGCCCCAGGGCGCCAACCAGTTCCACAACGCCGAGGCCTGCGTGGCTGCCGGGGTCGGCCGCCGTCTGCTGCCCGGTGAGGTCACGCCCGAGGCCGTGCGCGGCGGCGTCGGCGCCCTGCTCCATGATCCCGGCCTGCGCGATGCGGCCCGCCGGGTGCAGCGCGAGCTGGCCGAGATGCCCGGGCCGGAGCGGGGTGTCGAGCTGCTGGAGCGACTGGCGGCCGAGCGCCGGCCCCTCGTCCGCTCCACCATCGAATGACCGGCCCGGTGGGTCGCTCCAGTTGACTGCGACGTTCGACCCGGAGCTGGCGCCGCGGATGCTCACCGACGTGCCCGGGCCACGGTCGCAGGAGCTCTGGGCCCGCGACGCCGTCTTCCACGCGTCGAACTCGTCGCCCGGTGCCCAGTGGTTGCGCCTGGTGCTGAAGGACGGCCGGGGCGCGGTGGTGCGCGACGTCGACGACAACCTCTTCGTCGACTTCTCCTCCGGCGCAGTGGTGGCCAACCTCGGCCACGCCCCTCCCGCAGTGGCCCAGGCGGTGGCCGAGGAGGCCGCGAGCCTCATGCACTTCTTCGACTTCGCCACGCCGGCCCGCGCCGCGTTCTTCGAGGCACTGGCCCGGACCCTGCCCCCGGCCCTGCAGACGTTCCAGATGTATTCGACCGGGGCCGAGGCCGTGGAGGCCGCGCTGCGCCTGGCCAAGTCGTACACCGGGGGCTACGAGGTCATCTCCTTCCATCAGGCGTGGCACGGCCGCACCCTGGGCGCCATGTCGCTCATGGGTGGGTTCCCCCTCAAGCGCGGCTACGGGCCGTTCGCCCCCGGAGCGCTGCACAGCCCCAACGCCAACTGCTACCGGTGCCCGCTCGAGCTCACCCGGGACCGGTGCGCGGTGGCGTGTGCGGCGCTGGTGGACCGGGTGTACGAGCAGTCCAGCGAGCAGCGGCTGGCGGCGGTGATCGTGGAGCCGGTCCAGGGCGTGGGCGGTGTGATCCCCTTCCCACCGGAGTTCCTCGCCCACCTGCGCAGCCTGTGCGACCGCACGGGGGCATTGCTGATCTTCGACGAGATCCTCACCGGGGTGGGTCGCACGGGGCCGATGTGGGCCTTCGAGTCGACCGGAGTGGTGCCCGACGTCCTCCTCGCCGGGAAGGGACTGGCCGGCGGCTACCCCATCTCCCTGATCGCCTCCCGCCGCGAGGTGCTCGACGCCGGTCCCTTCGGGCGACCGGGTGCCGGTGCGTCGACCTTCGCCAGCGGCAACCTCGCATGTGCCGCGGGCACCGCCGTCCTCGGCATGTTGGAGGACGGCGCCGTTCTGGCCAACGGAGAGCGGGTGGGCGCCCGCATGCTGGCCGCCTTGCGCGAGCTGGCCGAGCGCCACCCGATCATCGGCGACGTCCGAGGGGTGGGGATGCTCATGGCCTTGGAGCTGGTCACCGACCGCACGTCCAAGACGCCGGTCACCCCGGCCGTTGCCCGCCGGCTCATGACCGCCATGGCCCGGCGAGGCGTGCTCGTGGCCGGGGCCGGCGCCGTCCTCCGCATCACCCCGCCGCTGGTCATCACCGAGGACATGGCGATGGCCGGGATCGCAGTCCTCGACGAGGCCCTCAGCGAGGTCGAGTCGATGGCGGAGGACGGGTGAGCGGTCTCCCGGTGTTCGGCCCGGTGCACCACATCGGCGTGACGGTTGCCGACATGGACCGGGCCGTGGCCTTCTGGGAACGCCTGCTCGGCGCCACGTCTCGGGACCGCGGCGTCCTTCGAGGGCCGCAGCTCGGCACCATGGTCGGCTACCCGGGCATCCACATCGAGGCGTGCTGGATCGACCTCCCGGGCGGGATGGCCCTCGAGCTGCTCCGTTACCTGGAGCGGGACGAGGCACCCTACGACCCGGGCACGGCCCACCCGGGCAACGTGCACGTCTGCCTGCACGTCGACGACATGGACGCCGCCCACGCCCACGCAGTTGCGTGTGGGGCCACGGCGGTGAGCGAGCGGGCCATCGACGTCGCCGCCGGCCCCCGCGCCGGCACCCGCCTGGCCTACCTGCGCGACCCCGACGGCGTGACGATCGAGCTGGTGCAGGAGCCGTGATCCTCCCGGACCTGTTGCGGGCGCGGGCGGCGGAGGGCCCGGAGGCGGTCGCACTGCGGGTCGGTGCCGGGGCGGTGCTCGCCTACGGGGAGTGGGAAGCCCGCTCCAACTCCGTCGCCCGGGGCCTGGTGGAACGCGGGGTCCGCCCCGGGAACCGGCTGGGGTTGCTGTTCGCGAATGACCGGTGGGCCGACTACGCGGTGTCCTACCTGGCCGTGCACAAGGCGGGGGCGGTGGCGGTCCCTCTCGGATCGCGCTTCTCCGGCCCCGAGCTCGACCGGGTGCTGGCTCATGCCGGAGCGGCGATGGTCGTGGGCGCGGACGACCTGCACGCGCTGGAGGCGGACCGGCCCACCGATCCGTTCCAGGTGCCGGTGGGCCAGGACGACCTGGCCGAGATCCTCTACACCTCGGGCACCACCGGGCTCCCGAAGGGGGTGGCCTGCACCCACCTCGGCATCATGGCCCACGACCTGCCGCCCGACGGGCCCGGTCAGGCGGCGCCCGACGGCCCGGTGTCGTTCCTTCACGCCTTTCCGATCGGCACCCAGGCCGGCCAGGAGACGCTCCGGGTGCCTCTCCGGATCGGTGGCCGGGTGGCGATCGCCCTGCCCTCCTTCGACCCGCACCTCCTCTGTGGCCTGGTGGCCCGTCACCGCGTCGTCCGCCTCCAGCTCGTCCCCGCGATGGCCCAGGTGCTGATCGCGTCCGGCGCCCACCTCGCCCACGACGTCTCGTCGGTCCGGCGGATCATCCTGTCGTCGGCCCCCGCCGCGCCGGCACTTTTCGAACGGCTGGCGGCGGCGTTCCCCCAGGCGACGGTGTGGAACGCCTACGCCCTCACCGAGGCCGGCCCGGCCCGCACGCTGATGCAGTGGGATCCGTCCCGGCCCACGGCCGTGGGCCTCCCCGTGGGCGAGACCGAGATCCGCATCGTGGGCGACGACGGCGCCCCCGTTCCAGCCGGGACCACGGGGGAGATCTGGCTGCGGCGGCGGGGGACGCCCACCCGGGAGTACTACAACGACCCGGTAGGGACGGCTGAGGCGTTCGGGGGCGGTTGGGTCCACACCGGCGACATCGGCCACCTCGACGGCGAGGGCTACCTGCACCTCACCGACCGGAAGAAGGACATCATCATCACCGGCGGCTCCAACGTCTCCTCGGTCGAGGTCGAGAACGCGCTGTACGAACACCCGGCAGTGGTCGATGCCGCGGTCGTCGGCATCCCCCACCCGGTGCTCGGCGAGAACGTCGCCGCCGCAGTGGTGGTGCGCTCCCCCACCACCGAGCGGGAGCTGCAGGACCTGGTCCGGGCCCGTTTGGCCGAGCACAAGGTCCCCCATCGCCTCGTGCTCGTGGACCGCCTGCCGCGCAACCCGTCGGGCAAGGTGGTGAAGGCGGAGGTGCGCGCCCTCATCGCCGCCGCGCAGCCCGACCCGACGTTCGCCGCGGCGCGGAGCAGCACGGAGGCGGTGGTCGTGTCGGTGTGGGAAGCGGTCCTGGGCCGCAGTCAGGTCGGCATCCATGACGACTTCTTCGCCCTCGGCGGACACTCGCTGGCCGCAGCCCAGATCGCCGCCCGGCTGCATGACGCACTGGACGTCGACGTTCCGGTGGCCGCTGTCTTCGAATCGCCCACCCCGGCCGAGCTTGCCGCGGTCGTGGAGCGAGCCGCTACCGCCGCCCGGCCTGGGTGACCGGCAGCTCGGAGAACCGCAGCGACGGATCGGCGCCGACTGCGTCGAGCAGCCGCTCGAGATCGACGGCGAGACCCTCGACGGTGGACGGCTCGTAGTAGTCGAGCTTGTAGCTCCACTCGCCCGAGATGCGGGTCCCGTCGTCGAGCAGCGTGAGGCTGAGCGGGTGGAGCTGGCCCCGGAAGAACAGCTCCTGGTCCTGGCTGACGTGGAAGTACTGGAACTCCACCGGTAGTGCCGCCGCCACTTCTGGTCCTTCGGTGGGGAAGTCCGGGAGAAGCGCCCGGCGGACGCGCATGAAGGGGATGTCCTGGTTGTCGAACATCCCCAGCACCCGCTCCCGCGCCCGGGTCACGATCTCGCTGAACGTCGGGTCACCTGACAGGTCGGTGCGCAGCCGGCCGATCCCCGAGAACATGCCGACCAGGTCCTCGAGCTCGCCCCTCGTCCTCCCGCTCAGCGTGGTGCTCATCACCACGTCGGTGGAGGTCCCACGACGGCCGAACAGCGCTCCAGCTACGGCCACCGCGACGGTGAACACGGTGGCGCCGGTGGCCCGGGCGACCTCGTCGAGCAGGTCCCGTGTCCTGGGCCCGATGCTGACCGGTCGGGAGGCGATCCGCCTGGTCGGGACGTCGGGGACGTGGTCGAAGGGCACAACCGGACCGAGCGGCATCCCGTCGAGAACCCCCGTCCACCAGGCCAGCTGCCGGCGTTGGACCTCCTCGGTGACGTGCGACCTCTGCCACGCCGCGAAGTCGGTGAACTGGACGGGGAGCGGCGGCAGAGACGGCGCCCGGCCGCTCACCTCCGCTTCGTAGGCCGCCAGCAGCTCGCTCATGAAGATCGCCGCCCCGGTCCCGTCACAGACCAGGTGGTCGAGCGTCACCGCCAAGCGGTGCGAGCGGGCGTCGACGGTGTAGAGGCCCGCTCGCAGCAGCGGTGGCCGGGCCAGGTCGAACGGCAGGGCGTCCTGATCCCCGATGCGTGATTGCAGCTCGTCGTCGCCGACAGCGGCGAGCTCGAGGTCGACGGGTGCTGATCGGGCAAGGAACTGCCAGGGCCGGCCGTCCTCGACGATCACGCCGCAGCGAAGGATCTCGTGGCGATCGACGACGTACGCCAGGGCCCGGCGCAGAGCATCCGGATCGACGGGCTCCTGGAACCGGTGGAGGGCGGTGATGTTGTAGAGCCCCTGGGGCACGGCAGCCGTCTCCAGGCCCCACATCTGCTCCTGGGCCAGCGAGAGCGGGAAGCGCTCCCCCGGCTCGTGCGGGCGCCCGACCAGCGGCGGGCCGGCCTCGGCCCCGACCGCCTCCGCCTCGACGACTGCCGCCAGGGCGCCGAGCGTCGGCGCCTGGAAGATGGCCCGCAGCGGTGTCCCCGTGCCGAACTCGTCGCGCACCTGGGCGATGACCTGGGTGGCCAGTAGGGAGTGGCCGCCCAGCTCGAAGAAGTCGTCGTCCGGCCCGACACCGTCGACCTCGACGCCGAGGACCCTGGCCCAGATGGCGGCTATTCGGTCCTCGGCCGGTGAGCGGGGAGCGGGGCGGTGGGGCAGGCGGCTCGGCGCCGGGAGGACATCCCGGTCCACCTTGCCGTGAACAGTGAGGGGGAGTCGGTCCATGGGCACGAACGCGGCCGGCACCAGATGGGCCGGCACCCGTTCGGTCAGGAACCGCCGGAGGTCGCCGGCGTCGACATCCGCCCCCACCACGTAGGCGACCAGCTGCTTGCCGCCGGGCGGGTCGTCGCGCGCCACCACCGCGACCTCCGCCACCGACGGGTGACGGGCCAGCGCGGCCTCCACCTCGCCGACCTCGACGCGGAACCCCCGGATCTTCACCTGGCCGTCGATGCGCCCCACGTACTCGAGGTCCCCGCCCGCCAACTGCCGGACCAGGTCACCGGTGCGGTACATACGCGCCGCGGGGACGGCGCCGGGCGGCCAGTGCACGAAGCGCTCGGCGGTGAGGTCCGGGGCGTGGTGGTAGCCCCGGGCCAGACCGGCGCCGCCGATGAGCAGCTCACCGGCCACCCCCTCCAGGACAGGGCGCAGGTCGTCGTCGACAACGGCCACCGTCGTCTGGGGCAGCGGCCGCCCGATGGGCGGATCCCGGTCGTCAACGATGTCGGGTGGTGCTTCGTAGAAAGTCGACATGCAGGTGGTCTCCGTCGGGCCGTAGGCGTTCACCCACCGGGAGCGCCCACCGGAGATCCGTCGCCAGGCGCTATAGGCAGGGCCGAGGGCCTTCTCCCCTCCGACCACGACGAGCCGGATGCCCTCGGGAACTTGCCAGCCCGACCCGTCGAGCTCCCGGGCCCAGGCGTGCCAGTACGCGGTGGGAAGGTTCATGACGGTGATGCCCTGGTCGCGCAGCCAGCCCAGCCAGTCCCCGCCGAGGAGCGGGCTGTCCTCGGGCCGGAACACCACCGTCGCCCCCGCCGCCCAGCTGGGGAGCATCTCCTCGATGCTGGCGTCGAAGCCGATCGAGGCGAACTGCAGCACCCGGTCGCCGGGAGCGAGCCGGTAGAGCTCCATCACGGCCAGGTGGTGGTTCACCAGACCCCGATGCGTCAGCAACACACCCTTGGGCTGACCGGTCGACCCCGAGGTGTAGATGACGTAGGCGACGTGTTCGGGGCCGGTCGATCGCGGCGGTGGAGTGGTCGGGCACGACGCCCACCGGCCGGCGTCGAGGTCGACGCGAACCGTCGCGGTCTCGGCCGGGAGGCGGGCGACGAGGTCGGCGCGGGTGAGCACAGTGGTGACGGCGGCGTCACGGGCCATGAACGCCAGGCGCTCCTCCGGATACGACGGGTCCAGGGGCACGCAGGCGCCACCCGCCTTCTGCACGGCCCACACCGCGACGGCCATGTCGAGCGAGCGGTTCAGGCACACGCCGACGGCGGTGTCCGGCTCGACCCCCACGGACTGCAGGTGATGGGCCAGGCGGTTGGCCCGGGCATCGAGCTCGGCGTAGGTCAGGGACTCGCCGCCCGCCACCACGGCGGTGCTCTGCGGGCTGCGGGCGGCTGCCGCGTCGAGCAGGTCGGCGACCGTTGCGCCTGCCGGCTCCACCCGCCTCACCCTAGGTTGACGCCGAGACGGGTGCGGTCGGTCGGGCGGCGACGGCCTCCAGCAGCCTCTGGTACCGGCCGGCCAGGCGCGACATCGTCCCCCGGTCGAACAGGTCGGTCGCGTAGACGAGAGTTGCGTCGAGCGACCCTGCGCCGGACCTCACGACGAACAGCTCGACGTCGAGGCGGGCGGTGCCGCCGTCGTCGACCGCGCCGAACTCGGCGCCGCTGTAGCCGCCCACGTCGTTCAGGGCGACGACACCACCCAGGTCGGTGGGAACGGCGGCATGGTCCTGGAACTCGAACGCCACCTGCACGACCGGGTTGCGGGTCAGGTCGCGGGGCGGCTTGATGCGTTCGACGACCTTGTCGAAGGGCGCGTCCTGGTGTTCGAAGGCGTCGAGCGTCGTGCGGCGCACCCGGGCCAGCACCACGTCGAACGAAGGGTCACCGGACAGGTCCGTGCGCAGGGCCAGTGTGTTGACGAAGCAGCCGATCATGTCCTCGAGCTCGCCGCGGGTGCGGCCCCCTGCGGTCACCGCCACCACGATGTCCCGGGCGCCGGTCACCTCGGCGAGCAGCACCTTGAAGGCGGCGAGCAGGGTCATCTGCAGCGTGGCACCGTGCAATCGGCCCCGCGCCCGGAGGGCGTCAGTGATCGGAGCCGGCACCTGGAAGCGCTCCATCGCCCCCCGGTACGACGGAAGCGCCGGCCTCGGATGGTCGCCCGGCACCTCGAGGGCTGCCGGCGCGCCGGCGAGGTGGGCCTGCCAGTACCGCAGATGAGTCTCCAGCACCTCCCCCTCCAGCCAACGCCGCTGCCACACGGTGTAGTCGGCGTACTGGACGGGCAGCGGGGGCAGCGGCGAGGGCTCGTCGCGCCGGAAGGCGCCGTACAGAGCCGACAGCTCACGCAGCAGCACACCGGTGGACCATCCGTCTGAGACGATGTGGTGCAGGGTCAGCAGCAGCACGTGCTCCTGGTGGCCCAGGCGCAACAGGCGGGCTCGGACGAGCGGGCCGTGAGCCAGGTCGAAGGGCCCCGCCGCCTCGGCGCCGGCGCGCCTGCGGGCCTCGGCCTCGGTGTCCACCGGCCCGAACTCCGTGAGGTCCTCGGGGGTGAGAGCGATGGGTGACGGCGGCGCGATCCGCTGGTACGGCCGTCCGCCAGGGGCCGGGAACGTGGTTCGCAGCACCTCGTGGCGGGCCACGACCTCGCTGAACGCCCTCCCGAGCACCTCCACGTCGAGCGGGCCGGTGAGCCGGTACGCGGAGGGCATGTTGTAGAAGGGGTTCTCGGGCACCAACTGGTCCAAGAACCACATGGGCTCCTGGGCGAACGAGAGCGGCGGCTGCGCGCGCTCGTCCGGCGGGAGGGCAACCAGCGGAGGCGCGGTGGACCGGCCACGGCTCCGGGCGTCGTCGACTGCGCCGGCGAGGTCAGCGACGGTCGGCCCGTCGAACATGGCCCGCAGTGGCACGTCGACCCCCAGGCCGTCGTGCACCCGGGAGACCACCCTCACCGCCAGCAGGGAGTGGCCGCCGAGCTCGAAGAAGTCGTCGTCCACGCCGACCTCCTCGAGCCCAAGGACGTCGGCCCAGATGGCTACCAACGCCTCCTCGGTGGCGGTCCCGGCAACTGGGCCGGCAGACGTCGGCCCATGCCCGGGCGCCGGGAGCCGGGCCCGGTCGACCTTGCCGTTCGGCGTGAGCGGCAACGCGTCGAGGGTCACGAACGCGGACGGGACCATGTACTCCGGCAGCGACGCCCGCAGGGCGGCGCGCAGCTCGGCCGGCAGCGTGGCGTCGCGCTCCCTCCTGTGCCGGGCGGCCAGGGGATCCGTGTACAAGCCTCGGCCGTCGGCCGGGGAGGGAGCAGGGAACCGGATGGCCGGCCGAGGACCGGTCGAGGATGGGAGGAAGACGGCGTCGAAAGCTCCTCGTGGATCCGCCGCTCCCCAGCTGCACTCCACGACGAAGCCCAATTCCTCGCCCAGCCTCCGGACGTCCTCAGGGTCCACGGCGCCCGCCAGCCGCCGGGCCTCGGCCCGCAGCGAGCCGGCGTCGGGCGGTCCGTCGGCCAGCAGGTCCACCAGCAGCAACGGTTCGGCGACGCGGGCGTTGGGGATGGCGGTGATCCCGAGAGGACCGCGGTCGCGGCTGGACAGGAGGATCCGCAGCGATGCGAGAGTCATGCCCTCCGCGGCCCAGTCGAGCCAGTCCGGCACCGTGACCGGCTCGGCCGCGTCCCGCACGTGGAGCACCACGTCGTAGCGGAACCGGCTGAGCTCGTTGTGGTGCTGCGCCCGCTTGAGCAGGACCTCGACGGAAGACACGCCCGGCCAGCGTGAACCGGCGGCCGCGAAGAAGGCGGGGTCGAACAACAGCTCCTTCTCCCCGGCCAGACGGCGGTCGATCCTGGCCCGCAGCGACGGCGACGGCTCGTCCGCGTCTGCCGAGCCGACCACCACCGACGCATGGAACGCCTCGAGCAGCGGCAGGCTGCGGAGGTCGCCCAGGATCACGGTGCCGCCCTCGCCGACGCACGACACCCCCTGGGCCACCACCCGGTCGAGGTAGTCAACACCCGGGAAGGCCTGGACCACCGAGTTGGCCACGACCACGTCGAACGGCTCGCCGGCCAGGCCGGAGAAGTCCGCCGCCTCCTGGTGAAACAGGCGGACGTTGACAAGACCGGCGTGGCGCAGGCGGCCTTCGAGCACCGTGAGCGTCGACGCGGAGAGGTCGGTGCCCACGTACGCCTGGCAACGGGGCGCGACCCTCCAGAGGAGCAGCCCGGTGCCGCAGCCCAGCTCCAGCACCCGTCTCGGTCGCCGGTCCAGGATGCGGCCGACGGTGCCGGCGACCGCCTCCTCCATCTCCTCGGCGGGGATGGGGCGGCCGGTGTAGCTGCTCGCCCATCCCGAGGTGTCGAACGTCGGGTCAGCGTCGCCGGACCCGCCCTGGGCCTGGTCGTACACCTGCTGCCACTCGGCGACCTGGAGCTCGGCCTGCGCCGCGACATCCCGAGGCTCGTCGCGGGGGACGACGTATGCGACCAGCCTCGTGTCGCCCGGCGTGTCCTCACGGGCGACGACCACCGCCGCACGCACGGCGGGATGGGACTCCAGCGCAGCCTCGACCTCCCCGCACTCGATGCGGAACCCCCGCACCTTCACCTGGTGGTCGAGGCGGCCGAGGAACTCGACCTCGCCGTCCGGGCGCCACCGAGCCAGGTCGCCGGTCTTGTAGATGCGGGCCCCGGGGTTCGAGTCGAAGGGGTGGGGGATGAAGCGCTCCGCCGTCAGGTCCGGGCGCCCGAGGTAGCCGCGCGCCAGGCCGGCGCCCCCGATGTGCAGCTCCCCGGGCGCCCCGACCGGGACGGGCGCCAGGTCCGGGTCGAGGATGTACAGGGTGGTGTTGGCGATCGGCCGCCCGATCGTCACCGGCTGCACGTGGTCGGTGATGTGGAGCGCCGTCGACCAGATCGTGGCCTCGGTGGGCCCGTAGAGGTTCCAGAGGTCGATGTCGCGATCCAGCAGGCGGTGGGCCAACGACGGCGGCAGCGCCTCTCCGCCACACAGCGCCTTGAAGCCGGGCCGGCCCTTCCAGCCGGCCTCGACGAGCATGCGCCACGTCGCCGGGGTGGCCTGCATCACCGTGGCGCCGACCTCGTCCAGAAGGATCGCCAGTCGACGTGGATCGGCGGCGACCAGCCGCGACGCGACGACCACGTGGGCGCCGGTGACCAGGGGCAGCCACAGCTCGAGCCCGGCGATGTCGAACGACAGAGTCGTCACCGCCACCAGCACCTCGTCGGGACCGAGCCCGGGGCGGTCGGCCATCGAGGTGAGGAGGTTGACCAGGCTCCGGTTGGAGATCTCCACCCCCTTCGGCCGGCCGGTGGAGCCCGAGGTGTAGATCACGTACGCGAGGTCGTCGGCGCCGGCGGCGACCGGTGCAGGACCACCGTCTCCCTCCTCGCCGACCAGGACCACCGCCGCCCCGTGCGGCGGCAGGGCCCCGACCAGGCCGGCGTCGGTGACCAGCACGGGAGCGGCGCAGTCGTCGATCATGAACGCGGTCCGATCGGCGGGGAAGTCAGGATCGAGCGGCACGTACGCCCCGCCGGCCCGGGCGATGGCCAGCAGCGCCACAACCATCTCCTCCGAGCGCCCCAGGAACACGGCGACCAACACACCCGGACCGACGCCATGACCGGCCAGCCGCCGGGCCAGGGCGCCGGCCCGCCGGTCGAGCTCGGCGAACGTCAGGGTGGTGGCGCCGCAGGTGACCGCCGGGCGGCCAGGGCGGGCGGCGACCTGTGCGGCCACCAGATCCGCCACGCCCCGGTCGGGTACCGGGGCGCCCGTGTCGTTCCACTCGACGAGGAGCCGGTGACGGTCCGCCTCCGACAGCCCCTGTGGACCGGCCGTCATGGGAGGGGTGACGAGGCTGCGGCCAGCATCTCGGGCGTACGGCAGCGGGCCACCTGCTCGTCGTCGAGGACGACCCCGGCCTCCCGCGCCTCGGCGAGCACCTGCAGGAATGCGAAGTCCTGCCAGTAGCTGTCGCGCGGTCGGAGGGTTCGGCCGCCGATCTCGCCCCACATGGCAGTGAGCAGCTCGCCCCGGGGATCGGCCGCACCCGACCGGGCCGGCGGCGGCATGGCGCCGGCGTCGAGGCGACCGTCGGGGAGGCGGGCAAGGGCATCGACCACGACTGCGGCTGCGGGCCACACCGCCCCCGGCCGCGCGGCCCACAGGGCGTGGCGCAGCCGGGCCAGAGACGGCGGCGGATGGCCTGCCTCCACGACCACGTAGGCGACCAGCACCGGTTGACCGGCGTCGTCGTTGCGAACGGCGACGGCGACGTCGGCGACGCCGGGGCAGCGGCCCAGCGCCATCTCGATGCGCGAACGCGAGGCCCGGAAGCCCCGCAGCTCCACGACATCGTCCGACGGGTGGGATGCGGCCGCGGCCGCCGGCAGCGCCGACACCGGTCGGTCGGGATCGGCGACGATCTCGGCCAGCAGCGACTGGAACTCCTCGAGCAGGCGCCGAGTCACCGACCGGTCGAACACCCCGCGGGCCACCAGGGCCAGCCCGTCGGCCGTCTCCAGCACCGACAGGATGAGGAAGGTCCCCAGGTAGATGCCGTCCCCCCACACCGGGGCGTCGCGACCCGATTCCCGTTTTTCGGGGCCCGAGCTGAAGTGGCGCTCGCGGCGGGCCTCGGCGCGCACCTCGTACGGGCCGATGGACAGGTGCGGCATGGTCAACTTGACCCGCTGAGGCGCTTCGCCCTGGAACACGACCGCGACCTGGGGTACGACCCCGTGATCCGCCGCCGGGCCGCCGAGCCCCTCCTGCACCGCGGCGTCGAACGCGACGTCCTGATGGGCCAGCGAGCCGAGGAGCGACGCCCTCGTCCGGGCCACCAGCTCCGGAAATGTGGGGTCGCCGCCGAGGCGCAGGCGCAGCGGGACCTTCTTGGTGAAGCAGCCGATGAGCGGTTCGACATCGCTGGCGTCGCGGTGGGCCACCACGGTGGCGATCACCAGGTCGTCGTGGCCCGTCGTGCGGGACAGCAGCACGGAGAAGGCGGCGAGCATGGTCATGAACGGCGTCGCCCGGAGCCGGGGGGCAAGGGCCCGCAACCCCTCCGCCAGCGCCGGCGGCAGATCGAGGCGCAGAGGCTCTCCGGCCTGCGGGGCGTCACCGTCGCCGCCGATGGGAAGCTGCACGGCGAGAGGCGCGCCGGCCAACTCCTGCCGCCACCAGGACCGCTGGCCGGCGCCGCGGTTCCCGTCCAGGGCGGCGCGCTGGCGGCGACTGAAGTCGACGAACGTGGTGGGCGGCTCCGGCAGCGGTGACGGAGCACCGGCCACCCGGGCGGTGTAGAGGGCCGAGAGCTCCCGCCGGAGCACGTCGACCGACCAGTCGTCGAAGACGGTGTGGTGCAGGCGCACGACCAGAAGGTGGTCGTCAGGCGCGAGGCGGACGATGCGGGGCTGGAAGAGCGGCCCGGCGGCCAGGTCGAACGGGCGGAGGGTGGCGTCGGCCAGCAGGTCGGCGACATGGGAGTCCCGGTCCTCGGGGCCCAGCGTGCTGAGATCCGCGAGGGTCACCGGAAACGGGCCGTGGTCGGCCACGAACTGCTCGGGCCGGCCGTCGACCACTGCGAACGTGCTGCGCAGCGGTTGATGGCGACGGACCACCTCGGCCAGCGCCCATTCGAGCGCGGCGACGTCGAGCGGGCCCTGGTAGCGGCGCACCAGGCACGGCAGGTTGAAGCTGCCCGGAGTGAACTGCTCGTGCCAGAGCATCCCCTCCTGGGACACGGCGACGGGTGCCCGTGCCCCCGGCACCTGGCGTTCGGCAGATGCGCCGATGACGGTGAGCACCGCGGCCGGGAAGGCGGCCTGCAGCCCGGCGCCGACCTCGGGGCTCACCGGCCCGGTGAGCACGACCCGCAGAACCGACGAGAGGGCGTGGCGACGAGCGGCACGCGACATCACCAGGGCCGCGGCCAGCGCCGGCGTGAGCCCGCACGCGACGGCCTGCCGGTCGTCGACCAGCGCAGAGAGACGAACTGGATCGAACGCGTCGAGGGTCGCCGCCGACCCGAGGCCGCCGAGCACAAGGCCCATGGCGTGGAGGCCGCCGAGCGTCCCGGGCGCCCACGCGTGAACCAGCCAGCCGTCAAGAGCGGTCTCGGGCGCTTGCGGGGAACCCGCGATGGCCACTGGAGGGGCGAGCGGCGCAGGCGGGTAGACCAGGTCGTCCGGCTCGTCCCGCTCGACCCTGACCTCCAGCCGTTCGCTGCTCTGCCCCCGCGCCATCTCCGCCACATCCGCCACCTGCGCCGGGCCGGTCGGAGCGCTCATGTGCGGTGGGCGGAGAAGGGTGGTCGCTCCCGAAGCGGTCAGCGCCCGCAGAAGGTCGGCCGCCGCGGCGCCCGGCGACAGGAGCACGGTCACCCCGCCGGCCTTCCGGACGGCGAGCCAGGCCACGGCAAAATCGGGCCAGTTCGGCGCGTCGAAGAGGAGAGCCACCCGGCTTCCGCCAACCACGCCGCGGGCGGCCAGCCCCCGGGCCACGGCGTTCGACCGGGCATCCCACGCGCCGTAGGTGAGCTCCCCTCGCCCGGCCACAGCCAGGGCGACCCCATCGGGCTCGACCGCCCCCCGCTTCGCCACCGCGTCGACGTCGTCGAGGGCGGCTCCCCGAACGGCCGGGTTGCTCACTGCTCGCCGAACCGGCCCGACGGTGCCACCCGGTCAGCCTACGGCCGGCGTGTCACGCGATCCCGGCGGGAGCTGCGCCTATCGTCCGGCGGGTGCGTGTGCTCTTCACCTGCGTGCCGGGCTACGGGCACTTCCATCCCATGGCCCCTCTCGCCAACGCGCTGAAGGACTGCGGGCACGAGGTTGCCTTCGCGACCGCCGAGCGGTTCTGCGGGCGGGTGGCCAAGGCCGGCTTCCAGGCCTTCCCGGCCGGCCTGGGCCCCGGCCAGGTGGTGGAGCGCACGCTCGCGCTCCCCGGTGTCGCTGGTCCGGGCCCCGAGGATGCCTGGAGGTTCGGAGCGCAGATGTTCGCCGCGGTGGCGGCGCCGGCCAAGCTCCCCGACCTGCTTGCCGTACTCGGCGAATGGCCGGCGGACCTGCTGGTCCACGACGTCACCGACTTCGCCGGCCCGCTCGCCGCCGCGCGGGCCGGTATTCCGTGTGTCGCCCACAGCCTCGGGCCGATGTTCCCGCTGGAGTTCCACCGGCTGGGGGCCGAACTGATCGCGCCGGTGTGGCACGCGGCCGGGGAGGCGTCAGGTCCCTTCGGCGGCATGTTCGGCGACCTCTACCTCGACATCTGTCCGCCCAGCCTCCAGTCGGCCGACGTCGAGGAGACCGGGGCGGTGGTCCGTCAGTTGCGGCCAGAGCCGTTCGACGCGGTCGGCGACGAGACCCTTCCTACGTGGATCCACGAGCTCGCCGCGCAGCCGACCGTCTACGTGACGCTCGGCACCCTCGACAACGAGGCACCCGGTGTCATCGAGACGGTCGTCGAAGGGCTGCGCGACCAGCGGTTGAACGTCATCGTGACGGTCGGCCCCAGCCGGGACCCCGAGGAGCTCGGCCCCCAGCCGCCCAACGTGCGCGTCGAGCGCTACGTGCCCCAGTCGCTCCTCCTTCCTCATTGCGACGTGGTCGTCGCCCACGGCGGCTCGGGCACCACCCTTGCCGCCCTCGGACAGGGGCTGCCCCTCCTCCTCCTGCCCCAGGGTGCCAACCAGTTCTGGAACGCCGAGCGCTGCGCCGCCCTCGGCACCGGGATCCGCCTCCTTCCCGGCGAGGTCGACGCCGGAGCGGTGCACCGGGCCGTGGTCACGCTCCTCGAGCAGCCGGGCTTCCGGAAGAGGGCCGGTGCGCTCGCCACCGAGATCCGGCACATGCCGCCTCCGTCAGAGCTGGTTGGGACGCTCGAGACGCTCGTCGCCGGCTCGGGGCCGTGACATAGGGTCGGGCCCACCCATGGCGACGGACCTTCCGAGACTGGTGCTCCTGGGCACGGCCGGCGGGCCCCTCCCCTCGCCCGTGCGGGCCGGCATCTCCCAGGCGGTGGTGGTGGGTGGGCGCACGTACGTCGTTGACTGCGGGAGCGGCGTCACCCGACAGCTGCGCCGGGCCCGGCTGCTGGGCGGCCTGCACCGGGTCCTGCTGACCCACCTGCACTCGGACCACACGTGTGACTACTTCAACCTGTTCCTGCTCGGCTGGCCGATCGTCCAGTGGAACCCGCCGGTCCACGTCTTCGGGCCCGGGCCCGCGGGCGGTGCGGGGGCGCTCCCGCTTGACGAGCCGGCTCGGGGGCAGGTTCCCCTGCACCACCCGGCCAACCCCACCCCCGGGCTCGTGGACATGACCGACTCCCAGTTCGAGGCCCACGCCTACGACATCAACATCCGCATGCGCGAGGCGGGCCGCCACGACCTCCGCAGCATGGTGGTCCCCCACGAGATCGTCGTGCCGTCCCACGTCGGTGCCTGCGCACCGGACCGGGTGGCGCCGACCATGGACCCGCTCCTCGTCGAGGAGGACGACGACGTCCGGATCACCGCCACGCTCGTCCTGCATGCGCCGGTGTTCCCCGCCTTCGCCTACCGCTTCGACACCTCGTCGGGCTCGGTGGTCATCTCCGGCGACACCGCACCCTGCCCCAACCTGGTCCGCCTGGCCCGGGGGGCCGACATCCTCGTGCACGAGGTGTACGACGACGAGGACACCGACCCGGAGGTCGAACCCGCGGACGACGACGAGGCGTGGGAGGCCCAGCGCCGCCACCACCACATGGTCACGTCCCACACTCCCCTGAGCGAGGTGGGTCGGGTGGCGGCCGAGGCGGATGTCGACGTCCTCGTCCTCACCCACTTCATCCCGGGCGACGACACCCGTCCCGACGATCACTGGGTCAAGGGCGTCCGTGGTTTCGACGGGGATGTCATCGTCGGTGAAGACCTGATGGAGCTGACCCTCTGAGCGTTCGTCCGGAGCGCACGCTGGTGCGTGACCTCGCCGGTAGGCAGTCGAGCACCGTGCGGGTGTGCGGTTGGGCCCATTCGGTCACGTCCGAGGCCATCACCGTCCGGGACCACACCGGACTGGTCGAGGTCGTCGACCTCGAAGGCCTGCTCGACGACGGCCGGCCGGCTGTCGTCCCCGAGTCGGCGATCGAGGTCACGGGCACCGTCGTCGGCGTCCCGGGCGACGGAGGAGAAGCGGTACGGATCACCCTCGGTGAGCTGCGCGTCCTCGGACCGGCGCTCGCCCCGCCCCCGCGGATCGACGACGATTCGCCCCTGGACACGCGCCTCGACTGGCGGTACCTCGACCTTCGTCGTCCCAGGAACCGGTTGGTCTTCGAGGTGCAGACGACCGTGGAGCGGGCCATGCGCGAGTGGTGGGCCGGCCACGACTTCCTCGAGCTCCACTCGCCGAAGTTCCGCGCCGGTCCCAACATGT
The DNA here is from genome assembly GCA_902805665.1 of uncultured Acidimicrobiales bacterium. GTDB lineage: Bacteria > Actinomycetota > Acidimicrobiia > Acidimicrobiales > AC-14 > CADCTB01. Next base: position 8,174 of record CADCTB010000076.1, on the reverse strand, counting down.
CCGGCCGGGAGCTCTTCACAGTCGAGTACTTCGACCGCCCCGCCTACCTGGCCCAGTCCCCGCAGTTCTACAAGCAGATGGCGATGTGCGCCGGCTTCGAGCGGGTGTTCGAGATCGGACCTGTGTTCCGGGCCAACCCGTTGATCACGTCCCGTCACGACACCGAGTTCGTGAGCGTCGACGTGGAGGTGTCGTGGATCGAGTCGCACGAGGACGTGATGGCCCTCGAGGAGAGGTGGCTGAGCTCGGTGATCGCGGTGGTGGCCGAGGAGCACGGCGCCGAGATCGAGCGCCTCTTCGGCCGGCAGGTCCGGGTGCCGGTCGCCCCCTTTCCGAGAGTCACCATGGCGGAGGCGCGGGTCATCCTCGAGGGGCGAGGTCACCGGTCCTCCGCGGGCGAGGGCGACATCGATGCCGAAGGTGAACGGCTGGTCGCCGAGCATGTCGCCGGCGTGCACGGGCACGAGCTGGTGTTCCTCACGGAGTACCCGCAGGCGACGCGGCCCTTCTACCACATGCGTCTGGAGGAAGGATCGGAGCTGACCCGGAGCTTCGACCTCCTGTGGAACGGGTTGGAGGTCACCACAGGGGCACAGCGGGAGCACCGCCACGACCGCCTGTCGGCCCAGGCCGGCGTGAACCCGGCGAGAGCCGACGTCATCCGGCCCTACCTCGACTTCTTCCGCCACGGCTGCCCGCCCCACGGCGGGTTCGGGCTGGGCCTGACCCGCGTCCTCGCCTGCCTCATGGGCATCGGCGACGTGCGGGAGACCACGTTCCTCCCCCGCGACCGGCACCGCCTCACGCCGTAAACGAGGCGGACTACTTGACCTCGATCGGGACCGGGATCTCCACCGGCTTCCGGGTACCCGTGGCGACGATCACCGTGCCGTCCCAGTACCCGCCCATCTCGAAGCGCACGGGAACGTCGTAGACGCCGGGTTCGGTCTCAGTGGCGACGTTGCTGATGCCCATGCCCGACATGCCGCCCATCCCGCCCATGTCGGCCCGCATGCAGACCTGGGCGCCGGTGACCGGCGCCCCGTTCCGGGTGACCCGCAGCGTGTGGGTCGTCGGGTCGACGCTGAAGGGCGTGAGGAACTCGACCGAGAACGACGCGTCCTCCACCGCGTCCATCTGGCACTCACGGGCGGGCACCGTCTTGAAGTTGACCAGGGCGATGGCGAACGCGACAACGGCAAGTGCACTCACCAGGGCGAGACGCCAGATGCCTCGCATCGACCCGCCTAGCCGTGGCGCGTGATGCGTCGCATGCCGCTATTGACCGCTGCCACTAGCATGACGGTAGCAGCCGGAGGGCGTCTGTCCCGGGGTGCCGGCGACGTTGCCGGGGGACGCGGAATGGACGGCCGGGGCAAGAGGACGACACACCGACGCGCTCGAAAGGAGTCCATGTCCACCGACTCCAGGACGGTGCCTCGGGCTGCCCGGCTGGCGCCCGAGGTCATCTCCACCACCGGGTTGACCAAGGTCTATCCCGGGACCGGTGGACGCCGTCAGGGCCTGAAGGCGGTCGACGGTCTCGACCTGTCGGTGCGCAGGGGGGAGATCTTCGGCCTGCTCGGACCGAACGGCGCCGGGAAGACCACCACCGTCGGCATGCTCACCACGCGGGTCATCCCCTCGTCGGGAGTGGCCGAGGTCAACGGTGTCGACGTGGTGGCCCACCCGCCTCAGGTCAAGCGCTGCATCGGCGTGGTCCACCAGCTCAACACCCTCGACCGCAGCCTGAACGCCTGGGAGAACCTCTACTTCCACGGTCGCTATTACGGCATGCCCGCGAAGGCCGCCCGCCAGGCGGCCGACGAGCAGCTCGAGCGTTTTCGGCTCTCGCACCGGGCCCGGTCCGAAGTCCGCACGCTGTCCGGCGGCATGGCCCGGCGGCTGATGGTGGCCCGGGCCGTCCTCCACCGCCCCGCCGTGCTGTTCCTCGACGAGCCCACCGCGAGCCTCGACCCGCAGAGCCGGCTGGCCCTGTGGGACATCCTCGAGGAGATCCGGACCGAAGGCCAGACGATCCTCCTCACCACCCACTACATGGAGGAGGCGGAGGCGTTCTGCGACCGGGTGGCCATCATGGACCACGGCCGGATCCTGGCCCTCGACACTCCGGCCTCCCTCAAGCGCTCGGTTGGAAACGGCAAGGGGACCACGTCGACGGTGAGGGCGTGGCTCACCAGACTCCGGGCCGAAGCGCGGAGCGTCGAGCCCGAGCTTGATGGCGGTGACGGGCCGCTCGACGACCCCACGGTCGAGGCCGCGCTGCTGGAGGTGGTCGCCGCGGCCGACCGACTCGGTCTCAACCTCGACGACGTCCGGCGCGGGGTGACGCTGGAGACGGTGTTCTTCGAGCTGACCGGCAGGGACCTGCGCGAATGACCACCACCGTCCCCATCGACGCCGTCCCGGTCGAGTCTCCTTCGCCGCGGGCGTCGTGGTCCGCGTTCCGGGCTCTCCTCCTCCGGGATCTCACCGTGCTCGACAAGGACCTCAAGGAGTTCCTGCCCAACACGCTCATGCAGCCGGCGATGCTGGTGTTCGTCTTCACCTACGTGTTCCCCAGGATCGGTCAGGGCATCGGCGGCAGCGGGAACGTCGGGCGCTTCTCGACCCTGCTGCTGGGTGGCCTGGTCGCCCAGTCGATCGCCTTCCAGGGCCTCTTCCGGGTGGCGTTGCCGCTGGCACGCGAGCTCGACATCACCAACGAGCTCGAGGACCGGGTGCTCGCCCCGACCCACATCTCCGTCATCGCCTTCGAGAAGATCGTGGCCGGTGCGCTGCAGGGTCTGTTCGCCGGGCTCATCGTGTTCCCGGTCGCCGCCTTCCTTCCCTCGACGCCCATCTATCTCCGGGCCCACTGGTCCACGTTGGTCATCGTGACGGTGCTGTCCTGCTACGCATCGGCCGCGCTCGGCCTCACCATCGGCACCCGAATCGAAGCCCGGCTCGTACCGATCCTGGTGGGCTTCGTCGCCCTGCCCCTCGGGTTCTTCGGCGCCATCTTCTACACCTGGGACGCCCTCACCCCGATCGGGTGGCTGAAGGCGGCCGTCCTGATCAACCCGATGCTCTACATGAGCGAAGGTTTCCGTGCCGCCCTCTCCATCGGCGTGGTGCACATGCCTCTGGGCGCCATCATCGGGGCGCTGACGGCCTTCTCGGTCCTGTTCACCGTGCTAGGTATCAGGGGCTTCAAGAAGCGGGTGTTGAGCTGATGACCGGCCCTCGGTCCGATCCCCGGAGGTGCCCATGAGGCAGCGTGGCGTCAGGTTCGCTCTCGTCGGGATGGCAGTGGTCGCCCTGGCCGCATGCGGCGGAGACTCGTCGGATGCCGGCGAGCCCGCGGCGGCCACAGAGGCCACCCGGACCATCGACGTGACGATCACCCAGGCCAAGCGGTACGAGCCGGCGGAGATGACCGTCGCCCCCGGAGAGACCGTGACCTTCAGGGTGAGGAACGCCGCCGCCGAGCTCCACGAGTTCATGGTGGGCGACAGCAAGGCGCACGACGACCATGAGAAGGAGATGGCGGCGATGTCGATGGGCTCGATGAAGATGGCCGACAAGCCGAACTACGTCGACCTCGACCCCGGCCAGACCAAGGAGCTCACCTGGAGGTTCCCCGACAAGGCCGGAGCCACGGTGATCTACGGCTCCCACATACCTGGCGACTACACGGGGGGACTGAAGGGAACGATCACCGTCTCCGGCTGACCCGATGCCTGATCAGCGGCTGTAGACCCTTGACAGCGACGCGGCCGATCCTTACGTTACGTGGACCTCGACTCGCGGAAGGGGTCCACCAGATGGCCACTGCAACCACCCGTCTGACTCACATCGGCCTGCCCGTCACCGACCTGGCCAAGAGCATCGCCTTCTACGAGAAGTGGGCGGGGATGAAGGTGCAGGAGCGGCCCACGGACCCGGTGGGCATCAAGGGCGCCCGCATGGCCCAGAAGAAGGGCGACTTCACCATCTCGCTCCTCGAGATGCCGATGCAGATGGCCCTGCCCATGCCCGGCGTCATGCACCTCGGCCTCGACTGCACGAGCAGGGCCCAGGTCGACAAGATCGCCACCGCGGCCAAGAAGGCGGGGATACTCATCTCCGGCCCGGTCGACAGTGGACCGGACCTCGGCTACCAGACCTACATCTCCGACCCCGATGGGAACAGCCTCGAGTTCTCGTTCGGCCAGAGCGTCGGCCTCGCCGAAGACTGACGTTCGGCCTTCTCCGCAACGATCGATGCCCCGTCCCGGGGCCGTACACGAAAGGAGTGATCCTTGGCTACCTACATCATGCTCATGAAGTTCCTCGACCCCGGCTTGGACTCGATTCAGAATGCCAGCGCCGGACGGGCGGCGGGCAAGAAGGCGGCCAAAGCGCTGGGGATCACCTGGAAGCAGCAGTACCTGATCATGGGCGAGTACGACGTCATCACCATCCTGGATGCGCCCAGCGACGAGGTGGTGGCCAAGTTCGCCCTCATGGGCATGACCGGCAGCCTGGCCATCACGACCATGCGGGCGTTCACCGAATCGGAAGCCGACAAGCTCATCAAGGAGCTTCGCCCCCCCGACTGAGCTCCGGGAAGGACCCCGCTTTGGTGGAGGTGACGTCCGAAGCGCTCGAACAGCCCATGGCGCCGGAGGTGATCGCCTTCGACGTTCTCGGCACGTTGTTCTCCTTGGCGGCGCTCGAGCCGCTCGCCGTCGCCGCCGGTGGCGACGAGTCGACGCCCGAGCTGTGGTTCTCCCGCCTCGTCGGCGACGGCTGCGCGCTCACCGCCGCCCGCGAGTACCAGCCGTTCCGCGACGTCGCCAAGGCCAGCCTCCGCAGCGTCCTCCCGCGCTCCAAGGCCGCGGCGCGCGACAAGGTGGTCGCGGGCCTGGCCAAGCTCGACCCCTTCCCCGACGCGGCGCCGGCCATGGGGCGGGTGGTGATGAGCGCGCGGGTGATGATCATCAGCAACGCCAGCGTGGAGAGCACCCGCAAGCTGCTGGCCAGAGGCCGGCTCGACGCGTTCGTCGACTCCGTGGTCTCCGCCGAGGACGTACGGCAGTGGAAGCCCGGTTCCGACCCCTACGCCTTCGCCGCCGACGCCCAGGGCGTGCCCCTCGAGCGTATGGCCATGGTCAGCGCCCATCCCTGGGACATCCTCGGCGCCCGCAAGGCCGGCCTCGTCACCGGGTGGTGCAACCGCACAGGCGGTGTCATGCCGGCGCCGTTCGGGCGGGCCGATGTCACCGGTCGCAACCTGCTCGAGGTGGTGGAACGGCTCTTGGTCCTCAGAGGAGGAGGCTGAGCCAGGAGCGCGCCGTCACGCCACTCCGGCGAACCGCAGGATGTCGGCCATGGTGAACTCTCCGGGCACCGCCGAGGGCAGTTCGGGCTTCCACCCGGGGGCGACGTGGAGGTACGACGAGGGGTCGGCGGCGAGCAGGCCCACCAGCACCTCGGCGACGATCGTGGCGCCGGTCGGGCCGAGGCGAAGCCCGCCGTTGTCGACCTCGGCCTCCCGGAGCAGGTAGTACCAGAGCGGCGTCTGGGCGCCGAGGCCGAGGTCGGCCCGTGAGGTCCCCATCGCCGCCGCCACCGCCTGGCCGGAGGGCAGCCCCAGGCTGCGCCCCCGGAGCATGTCCACCAGGGCGATGGCGCGCTGGGCGGTGTCCATCGAGGGAGGGAGGCGCATCAGGGGGCCCACCAGCTTGGCGTCGATGCGGCGGCTGAGCTGCGGCTTCGAACCGCCGATGGCGAAGTAGAGGTCCCATTGGATCGTCCAGCCCTTGGGGAGCGGGCGGAACCCGATGAGGTGCTCGAGCGGGTGAGGATCGTCGAACGGCAGCATGATGTGCTTCGGCTCGACGTCGGGGTTCAGGATGTAGGTGGCACGGACCTGACTGTGCCCGAACCGGTAGGCGGCGGAGGAGAACTCCACGGGCATGAACGGCTCACGCTTCCACCGGAAGTGGCGGAGGTCGGCCCGCCGCGCTCCGTCCGGGCCCTCGACGAGCACCGCCCGGAGCACATCAGGACCCACGATCCGCCCGAGGAAGTCCTCCACCACCACCCACTGGTAGTGCCAGCGGGTCAGTCGCTGGGCCTCGGCGAAGAGGTCGGCGGCGGGCACCCGGCGGGCACGCAGGTGGTCGACCACCGCGTTGTGGAAGCGGAGGAACGCCAGGGTGAGCTGGGACATGATCACGTGGGAGTCGTTGCGCGGGTCGCCCAGAAGCGCCCGCCCCTGCGGGTTGCGGGGCAGGTCCTCGGGCTCCTCCTCAGGGCCGAGGTTGCGGCCGATCAGCAGCTTCCACGGGTCGTCCCGGTCGTACAGGAACGGCTGGTCGTTCGGGCCGGCGCCGTAGATGGAGTCGAGGTCGAACCGCGGGGTCCGGTAGTTGACCAGGGCGTCGGGATCGTTGCGCCGCTGGAGAACCGACGTGGGGTCGAAGGTGATGTCGTGGTCGACGAACTGGCCCACGTACGTGTAGCCGGCGGGGATGTCGGGGTTCTCGCCGGGCTGCACGGGAAGCGGCGCGGGAGCCGGTCCCGTCGGCGGGCCGGGCAGCATCGACGCCGCCAGCTTCTTGAGGGTGGCGTCCTGGGGGGCGTACGGACGGAGGTTGCGGAACATCCGGCCGTAGCGGCCCCGGTCGATGCTCGAGCGGGGCACGGCCGCCAAACCCCTTGGCGGGCCGGCTCCGTGGTTGCTCACCTGCCCGGGCACGTCCCGGGCCACCCGTCCCGATCCCTCGTCCACCGCTCCGCCCGAGCCCATCGCCGAACTCTACGGCGCACCCGGGTCCAGCGCACTGCCCCACCCGCGCTCGTATGCTCCTGTTCCCATGTCGTGGACCCGGTTCCAGCGCATGCTTCTCGGCACGGACGGAACCGTCACCCACATCCTCGAGGCGTACGCCGACGAGCCCATCGACGTGGTCAAGCTGCTCCAGGAGATCGACACCTGGAAAGAGGGCGACGCCCGGCTCCTCCTCTCCGAGGGCAAGGTGCTGCGACGTCACGTGCTCCTCCTGGCCCGGCGGAGCCGGCGAATTCTTCTCTACGCCGAGGCGGTCGTGGTGCTGGAACGAGCGGACCCGACGCTTGTGCACGGGCTGCTCGAGACGGACAAGCCGATCGGCGTGCTCCTGGCCGAGAACCGCACGGAGACGTTCCGGGAGATCCTGGAGGTGGGCCGGGAACCTGCCGGATCCTGCGGCGCCCACTTCGGCATCGACCCCTCGGCGGAGCTCATCTTCAGGACGTATCGCATCGTGGCCGGCCAGCAGCCCGTCATGCTGATAACGGAGAAGTTCCCGGCCGATTCGTTCCGGGGGCTACCGGCCTGATCATCCGGGTCTCCGGCCCGCCTGTCACGAGGTCGCCGGACATTGCTGTTTCGCAGCGCCGCCGTGTGGAAGACTCCACGTACGGCGAGGCGCGCCGCGGGACCTGAGGAGCACAACATGGTGACACGAACTCGTCCGCACGTCCGGAGAATGGCCGTGGCGGTGGCAGTCACGCTTGGGGTCGGCATCGCGACTCTCTCGGGCCCTTCCAGCGCCGACGTCACGAACATCGGCGGCCAGGCGTTCGGCGCCTCTGCGAACGTGGTCGTCCCGATCACCGGCGCGGTGACCCGACCGCCCGCCCCCATTGTCACCCTCCCACCGGGGGGGACGCAGACTGCGGAAAACGTCCGCCTGGTCGCGGGGCCGGCGGTGCTCTTCAGCACAGAGTCGGTCACCGTCAGCAGCACCGGACAGGCGGGCCCCGGCGGGTTCGTGGAGAGCTCGGTGGTCACTGGCAGGGTGAACACCTCAGGC
>CADCTB010000076.1:0-317 GCA_902805665.1 uncultured Acidimicrobiales bacterium | reverse complement strand
GGCATCGACCCCTCGGCGGAGCTCATCTTCAGGACGTATCGCATCGTGACCGGCCAGCAGCCCGTCATGCTGATAACGGAGAAGTTCCCGGCCGATTCGTTCCGGGGGCTCCGGCCTGAGGACGGTGGTCCGGACGTTGGCGGAGTTCGGTGACGGCCTGATCTCCTTCTATTCGACTTTCTCATTGTCGCAGGTGGCGTGACAGCGCCCACGTGACTCGAGGAGGGTCGAGGAGCGTCGCCATCTCTTGGCATCCCTCCCCCCCCCGGAAGTCCTTCTCGGCATCGAGCACCCCGGCCGCCGCAGCGCTTCACCAC
>CADCTB010000075.1 GCA_902805665.1 uncultured Acidimicrobiales bacterium | reverse complement strand
GAGGCCCACGGTGAACATGCCCGCCACGCCGCCGGTGCGGAAGGCCACCTTGAGGGCGGCCGGCAGCGAGCCCGCCTTGGCCGCCGCCGCGGTGCGCACGTTGCCCCGCACCGCGAGGCCCATGCCGATGAAGCCGGTGAGGCCGGACATGAGGCAGCCGGCCAGGAAGGCGAGCGTCCGGAAGACTCCCGATTCCCCGAAGGACAGCGCGGTGCTCTCGTCGGGCTTCAGCACCTCGGTGGAGGTGACGAACACGACGATGGCCAGAGGGATCAGGATGAAGCCGATCGTCCGGAACTGGCGCTTGAGGTACGCCATGGCCCCCTCCTGGATGGCCTTGGCGATCTCCTGCATCTTGGCCGTGCCCTGGTCCGCGGCCAGCACCCCCTTCATGAGCGAGAAGCCCACGAGGATCGCCAGCAGCGCGGTGGCCACCGAGAAGTAGAGCCAGGCGAACTCTCCGCCCTTCAGCGTGAAGGACTGATAGCCGCCCTCCGCCGCGAGCATTTCCATCATGCCGACAACTCCTTGCTCCTCGGGCCTCCCTGCGGAGGCACCTTGTTGACGTAGATGTGGTGGGCGACCTTCTCGCCCAGGGTGCGGTCCTTGCCGTCGACCCGCAGGACGAGCGGGCCGTCGAACGGGTGCTTCTCCCGAACCTCGACCCGGACGCCCGGGCGGAGGCCGAGGGTGTCGAGGAACTTCACGATCTCGGGGTCGGTGGACCCGGGCACGGCCACGACGGCCACGTCGCCCGGCTCCAGGTCGTACAGGGGCGGCATCATCGGGATCTCCGCCACCTCGGGCGCCGGGATGGGAAAGCCGTGCGGGCACGAGCCCGGCCGGTCGAGGGCCACGTAGAGCCGGTCCTCGACCTCCTGGGGCAGCTCGTGCTCGAACGACGTGGCCAGCCGGTCGGCCTCGTTCCACGCGTAGCCCAGCATGTCGGCCAGGAAGCGCTCGACGATGCGGTGGCGCCGGATGGTCGCCACCGCCGCCGCCCGCCCCAGCGTGGTGAGCTCGACGCCCCGGTAGAGCTTGTGGTCGAGAAGGCCCCGCTCGGCCAGGCGTTTGACGGTGGCGGTGGCCGTGGCGGGGGACACGCCGAGCACCTCGGCGAGAGCGCCGGTGTGGGCGTCCTGCCCGTCCCGCGACAGGCGGTACAGGGACTTCAGCGTCTCGCGCTCGGACTTGGAGAGAGGAGCGACCATGGTTTCGTCGTCGGCGAAGCTAACTTTCAGCACGACGAAACGTCAAGGGTTTCGCCCGATGAAGAGCGGCTTTTCAGGCTTGGGCCGGCGGATCCCCAGGCGGTGTGACCGCCCTCGGCCTCTCGCCGTTCGGCGAGTCCACGTCGCGGGCCGCCGTCGCCGGGGCGGTGCGCTTCTGCTTGGAACCCCGGGGGACGTCTCCCTCCAGCGGCGTGTCGGATTCGGCCTGGCCCAGGGGAGGGATCGGCGCCCCGGCGACGGGGAGCGTCGGGTGGAAGGGCACCGAGGTCACGACCGTGTTGGGCCGGTCGATCAGCGCCAGCTTGAGCGCGAGGGCGCTCTGGCCGTGGAGAAGGTTGGCCAGACTCTTGGTGCCGACGACGAACTCGGGGATGACGATGGTGATGGTGTCGTTGCTCCACCGCTCGTCGAGCTCGTCGAGGTAGGACTCCACGGGAGCCACCAGGTCGCGGTAGCGGGAGTGCACGATCTCCAGCTGGACGTCGAAGCCGAAGCGCTTCCATTCGGCCTGCATCTTCTCCGCCTCCTCCTCGTCGGTGGCCACGTAGAGGGCCAAGAGGTGGTCGGGACGCATCGACCTGGCGTAGTTGAGGGCGACGACCACTCCCTTGTGGACCCGGCCGACCAGGACGACGACGGTGTGATGGAGGTCGTGGCGGCGGACCTCCTCGGGCTCGAGGGCGAGGGCGACCGCCAAGGCGGAGTAGTGGCGCTTGATGGCCTTGAAGATGAGGATGATGGCCGGGACCACCACGATCGGCACCCAGGCGCCGATGGTGAACTTGGTGACGCCGACGATCAACGCCACGATCCCGGTGGCCGCCGCTCCGACTCCGCTGATCACCGTCGCGCTGCGCCACCCCGCTTGGCGCTCGGTGAGATGGCGCCGCACCATGCCGGACTGGCTGAGGGTGAACGAGGTGAAGACGCCGATGGCGTACAGCGGGATGAGGGCGGTGGTGACGCCGCCGAAGGCGACGATCAGGACGGCGGCGGCAATGGCCAGGAACACCACCCCGTTGGAGAACACCAGGCGGTCGCCCCGGTTCATGAACTGCCGGGGAAGGAACCCGTCGCGGGCGATGAACGACGACAGGCGGGGGAAGTCCGCGTACGCGGTGTTGGCGGCCAGGATGAGGATGCCGGCGGTGGCGAACTGCAGCACCCAGTAGAAGGGGCCGTCGCCGATGACCACCCGGGACATCTGCGACAGCACGGTCTCCTCGTGCGTGGGATACGGCCGGAGGTGGTGGGCGAGGACGGAGACGGCGAAGAACAGCGACCCGAGGATCGCCGACATCCAGAGGAGGGTGGTGGCCGCGTTCTTGGCCTGGGGCTTGCGGAAGGCGGGCACGCCGTCGGAGATGGCCTCCACGCCGCTCAGGGCCACGGCGCCGGAGGAGAACCCCCGCAGCAACAGGAACAGGCCGATCGAACCGCCGGTCTCCAGGAGGGCCTCGGACCGCTCCGGGTCGAAGGGGACCGGGTCGATGTCGCCGAAGTAGGTGCGGACGAGGCCGATGGCCAGCATGCCGCCGAGGCTGAAGATGTAGATGTACGTCGGGAAGGCGAACACCTTCCCCGATTCCTTGATCCCGCGCAGGTTCACGATGGTGACGAAGGCGATCAGGACCAGGCAGAGGATCACCCGGTGTTCGGCGAGGCCACGGAAGCTGGGGATCGAGATGATGGCCGCCACGCCGGCGGAGGTCGACACTGCGACGACGAGGACGTAGTCGACCAGCAGTGAGGCGGCGGCGACCAGCGACGGCATCTCGCCGAGGTGCTCCTTGCTGACCATGTAGGAGCCGCCACCGTTGGGGTAGGCGAAGATGGTCTGGCGGTAGGAGAAGGTGACGATGGCCAGCAGCACGGCGACGGCCATCGCGATCGGGACGAGCTTGGACAGGCCCAGGGCCAGGCTCGACGCGCCGAGGGCGGTGACGAACAGGATCTCCTCGGTGGCGTAGGCCGTGGACGAGATGGCGTCGGAGGAGAAGACGGGCAGTCCGATCCACTTGGGGATGCGCTGATGGTCCATCTCCTCGGACCCGAGGGGCCGCCCGACCATGACCCGCTTCAGCATGCTGAGCACGGGTCCGACGATACGCCCACCGGTTGGAAAAGTCGCGATCGGCGGACCTGCCGACGTCCGAGTTGTGCGCGGGCTTCGGGCGGTGTTGCATGGCGCGCGTGCACGTCATCGTCGTGGGATGCGGTCGGGTCGGCCGGGAGCTGGCCATGACGCTCGACCGCGACGGTCACACGGTGAGCGTGATCGACAAGGACCGCAATGCGTTCCACGAGCTGCCGGACGAGTTCACCGGGAGGACCATCCTCGGATTCGGCTTCGATCGGGAGCACCTGGAGCAGGCCGGCATCCAGGAGGCGAACGCTGTCGCGGCGGTCACCAACGGTGACAACTCCAACATCCTCACGGCTCGGATCGCCCGGATGACGTACGAGGTGCCCTACGTCGTGGCCCGCATCTACGACCCACGCCGGGCCGTGATCTACCGCCAGCTCGGCATCTCCACCGTGGCCGCGGTCGCCTGGACCACCGACCAGGTGCTCCGCCGACTCTTCCCCGAGAAGTCGGTGGCCGAGTGGACGGACGCCTCCGGCAGCGTGAGCCTCATCGAACGGGCCCTCCCCGACTCCTGGGCGGGGCGCAAGCTGAGCGAGATGGAGGAGAGCGGTCGCTTCCGGCTCGTGGCCCTCACCCGGGGCGGCGAAGCCCGGCTGGGCGGGCCGGAGCTCGTGGGCCAGGAAGGCGACGTGGTCCACGTCATCGTCCGCAACGACGCCCAGGAGGAGCTCGAGGCCCGCATGTCGGCCGGTCCGGAGTCGCATAGATGAACGGCGCAAGATGAAGGCCGCCATCGCCGGCGCCGGCAACGTCGGCACCCACATCGCCAACGACCTGGCCGAGGCCGGTCACGAGGTCCTGCTGCTCGAGCAGGACCCCGACGTCGCCGCCCGCCTGCGGTTGGTCGAGGGGGTCAAGGTGGTGGTGGCCGACGCCTGCGAGCCGACCCTGCTCTCGGCCGCAGGACTCGAGACCTGCGACGTCATGGTGTCGGTCACCGGTGACGACGAGGACAACCTGGTCATCTCATTGCTGGCCAAGCAGGTCTTCGCCGTTCCCAGGGTGGTGGCCCGGGTCAACCATCCCAACAACCAGTGGCTGTTCAACGAGACGTGGGGGGTCGACATCGCGGTGTCCACTCCCCACCTGCTGACCGCCCTGGTGGAGGAGGCGGTCTCCGTCGGCTCGCTGGTCCGCCTGCTGCAGTTCGAGGACGCCCGGCTGGTGGAGGTCACGCTGGCCGCCGACTCACCGGCCGGCAACCGGGCCATCAGCGAGCTGGGCGTGCCTCGCGACGCGACGGTGGTGGCCGTCATCCGGGAGCGGCACGTGATCGTGCCCCGGGGCGAGACGGTGATGGAGGCCGGCGACGAGGTGCTGGTCCTGGTGACTCCCGACTCCGAGGAGGCGGTGAAGACCCTCTTCGTGGGAGCGAAGGCCGGTTCTACAGGAGCTCGTACCGGGGATTGAGCAGGCTGAGGCGGCCGTTGGAGCCGTGAGGCGTCCCACGACCGCTGACGACCAGGCGCCTCCCGGGCGCCACGCCCGGAATGTGGCGCCGGCCGGTCCAGACGATCACCAGGGACCCGCTGCCGTCCTTGACCGTGACCTCGAGTGACGGTGTCCCGGCCCGGGGCACGATCCGCAGGGACGAGATCTCGCCGGCGACAGTGATCTCCTGCCGGGGCTCGGCTTCGGCGATGGGGGTGACACCGGGAACGTCGCGGCAGAACTGCTGCAGCCGCTCGCGGTCGAGCTCGGCGTCGGAGGTGGTGAGCCGGTGAAGCAGCTTCCGGAAGGCCACCGCGGCCGCTCCTCTAGCTCGTCCCGGCGCCGTTGGCGCCGTAGCGCATCACCAGGCGTACCGCGGTCCCCCGGTCGGTGGGGCTGAACTCGACCTCGTCGACCAGCGCCTTGATGAGCGGGATGCCGAGGCCCCGCTCGAACTTGAGCCGGTCCGGGTCGGTGACGGGCGGGTGGTCGGGCAGCTGGGTCGGGTCGAAACCCTGGCCCTGGTCCTCCACACACACCTCCAAGGCCTCTGAGCCGGCCTTGCAGCGTACGAGGACCCGTTCGTCGCTACCGGCCTTCCCGTGGGCCTCGATGGCGTTGGTGCACGCTTCGGAGACCGCGAGCTTCAGGTCGTCGACCCGTTCGTCGATCAGGTTGCTGTCGGATGCGGCGAGGGCGGAGACCACCAGCCGGGCCAGGGCCACGAACTCGGCCCGGGCCGGGATCTCCAGCTCGATGACCTCCCCCGCCAGCCCGGCCTCCCCGGCAAGCACCGTCTCGGTCACGGCCTATGCGTTGGCGCCGCCGCCGTCGGACCCGCCGCCGACCGCTGCATCGACGGAGTCGTGGATCGAAAAGACCTTGGTGAGGCCGGTGATCTCGAACACCTTCAGGATCCGGCTCTGGGTGCACACGAGCAGCAGGTCACCGTCGTGGCTCCGCAGGCGCTTGAGCCCCCCGACCAGCACGCCGAGGCCGGTGGAGTCGAGGAAGTCGACGCCCTCGAGGTCGACGATGATCATGTGCTTGCCCTCGCTCACCAGCTCGATGAGCCGTTCGCGGAAGCGGGGTGCGGTGTAGACGTCGACCTCGCCTCGCACGCTGAGCACGGCGAACCCGTCTCTTTCCTCGACGTCCAAGCCGAGATCCATGCAGTTCCTCCCAGAGTGTTTCTCCTGGCCACCGTAGCAAGCGGTCCGGGAGTACCCGGAAAGGGTCGGGCGCTCAGCGACCGCCGGTACGCACCAGCCGTCGCCGGGTGGACGAGACGATCTCGACGATCTCGATCTCGTCGGGCACGATGACGGGGAGGTCCGGCTCCGGCTCCGGCAGGTCCTCCGGCTCCGGTGGCGCCCACAGCTCGACCACCTCCGGCTCCACGGGCACCGGCTCCGGCTCCCGCTCCACTTCGGCGAACGGCACGGGCTCCCGCTCCAGCTCGGTCTGGGGCTCTGCAGGCGCCCACAGCTCGACCACCTCCGGCTCCACGGGCACCGGCTCCGGCTCCCGCTCCGCCTCGGCGAACGGCACGGGCTCCAGCTCGGTCTGGGGCTCCGCAGGCGCCCACAGCTCGACCACCTCCGGCTCCACCGCGGCGGGTTCCGGCTCCCACTCCACCTCCACGAGGGCGACAGGCACGGGCTCCGGCTCCAGCTCGGTCTCGGCGACCGGCTCGGGCACCGGCTCCGCCGCCGCGACCGCGACCGCGACCGGCTCGGGGGGCTCGGGGGCGACAGGCACGGGTGCCGGCTGCGGCTGGGCGAGGGGCCCCAGGTCAGGCTCGCCCGGCTCGGGGGCGGCGGCGCGCACAGGGCGCGGCTCCGGGCTGATCTCGGCGACGGACTCCAGGTCAGGAGCTGCCTTCCGGGTGGCCGAACGCACCGGCACGACCTTCCGGGTGGCCGAACGCACCGGCTCCGGCTCCACGGCCGCGACCGGCACGGCCGCTGCCGTCATCTCGCTGATGGTCTCCGGGTCAGGCTTCGGTGAGGCAACGCGCACCGGCCTCGGCTCGCGCTTCCGGACGGAAGGTGGCACCGGCATGGGCCTCCGGGGAGCCCAGTCGTCCTCGCGATCGACGTCGGCGTCCGCCATGTCCTCCGCTTCGATGTCGTAGAGGGAGCGATCGGGATCCGGCTCCGCAGGCGCCACCGCGGCCGGGACCGCCGCCGGCGCAGGGGTGTGAGGCGTCAGGTCGAGGGCGGCGTCACTACCGGCGGGCTCCCTCACCCTGCGGCCCAGGAGGCGCATGTGCAGGGCCAGCAGGAGCAGCACCAGGCCGCCGGCCACCGGCACCAACGGGCGACCCGCGTCCACGCTGATGACCGAGGAGCCTGGCGAGCGGCGTGGCGGTACGGCCTCGGCCTCGCCTTCTTCCAACTCTTCACCAGGCGGGCGGGCGCCGAACGGCAGGCTGCCTGCGAATCCCGTGTCCGGCGGCTCCGGCACCGTGATCGCCGGGAGGGTCACGGGCTGGGAACGCGACGACAGGAATCCGGAAAGGTCTATCCCTGCGGCGGCGCCGGGCTTCACCGTGGTGGTCGGTCCGGCCGGCGGCGTCCCGGGGGCCGGCACGGTGGTCGAGCTGGTGGTCACGGTCACCGGAAGGGTGGCCGCACCCGCCGCCGACGGCTCGGACAGCTTCTCGGTGTCCGCCGAGCCGCTGGCCCCCTTGCGGACTGCCACCACCTGGTAGCTGTACTCGCCGCCCGGCACACCGGAGGTCGTGGTGTCGACGAAGGTGACCCGGCTACCCGATGGCGGATGCGCGACCTTGCCGCCCACTTGGAAGGACTTGGACGCGCCCGGGTCCTTGCGGAAGACGGCGTAGTAGAGCATGTCCGGCTCGGTGTTGCGGGACCAGGACAGCTCCACGTTGCGTGCGTCGGTGACCTTCGGGGCCGCGAGGACGGGCCGGGCCGCCGGCGCAGCGACGGCGAAGCTCCGTGACGCCTTCGAAGCTTCTCCTGCGAGCAGTCCGTTCGGCTTGCCGACCACTTCCGCCGTGTATGGCCCGTTCAGCGGCAGTTTGAAGGTGACCTGGTAGTCACAGCTGGTCCTGCCGCTACAGCGGTCGTCCGGCAGGGTCGTGTCGCCGACCCTGACGGTCACGCTCTCCAGGGTCGACAACGGAATGCCCAATGTCGGTGGGGGGACCGCGGCCCTTCCCCCCACGACCACCGTCGCGCTGCTGAGGACGGCATTGCCCGCAGGCTCCGTGACGGTGACCGAGTCGGCCGACGCTGGTGACGCCGGCATGACGATCACGACGGCGAGCGCCAGCGTCACCACGGCCCCGGCTCGCCGCCCGAGGCGCCTCGTCACCGGGCGGCTGCCCGGTGAATACCCCTGGACCGGCCTCCCGGGCCGGTCACCGGGCGGCTGCCCGGTGAATACCCCTGGACCGGCCTCCCGGGCCGGTCATGCCGCCTTCAGATCCTTGACCCAGGTCGCACGGATGATGAGGCGCTGGGCGGCCGATCCCTTGGGATGGCAGGTGGTGAGCGTCAGGGAGCGCTCGGGCGTGGGGTCGATCACGCTCAGCTCGCTCGGCGCGACCACGAACGGGGCGCGGGACACCTGGTACACACACCCGCCGATGGGAGTGGTGAGCTCGATGGTGTCCCCCGGCTTGAGCTGGTCGACATTGCCGAACGGCCGGCCGTAGGTGGTGCGGTGCCCGGCGATCGAGACGTTGCCGCCCTCGCAGGGCAGCGGGGTCTGCGGGTAGTGGCCGGCCCCGGCGCGGAGGGCGCTGGGCGTGATGCCCTCGACGACGACGGTGTCGAGGCTCAGCGCGGGGATCTTGATGCGGGTCAGGCTGTCGCCGGTCTCGACCTTGCGCTCCTTGTAGGCCTGTTGGAGCTCGGGACTGGCGATCTGGTCGTCGAGCCGCTCCTGGATGCGGCCCTGCCACATATTGGTGGCGAAGGGAAACCCGACCAGTCCCACACCGCCGAGCAGGAGCAGGACGGACAGGCCCGAAAGGAGGCGGCGCAGCCAGCGCCTGGTGCGCAGGAGTTCTATGAGCATGGAAATGCCTTCGTCATGACGTGGTCAGGCTACCCGGGCCCCGTGCGATCAGCGGCTCACCCGCTCGTCGGTGCGGGCCGGCTGTGCCGCCACGACCCGCCGGCGGACAGCGAGGGCGACAAGGAGCAGGCCCGCGCCCGTGAGGGGCAGCCAGGGCTCGTTCCCGGTCTTGGCCAGGATGGGCTGGACGGGCACGGGGTTGATCACCTGCTGGCTCACGAGACGGGTCTGGCCGCCGGCGCCGGTCTCGGCGTGCGCCAGTTCGAGCAGGATGCCGCCGCTGACGCCCTTCAGCAGGTGGACGCTCACGCCGTCGGCGTAGGAGGCGACCGCCCCGGTGTTGGGGTCGGTCACCGTGCGACCGGCACCCAGGGAGATGGTGCTCTCGAGCGGCGTGCCCGCCAGCAGGGTGAGCGGCGTGCCCAGCTGGACGGGGATGTCGGTGACCGCGCCACCGAGAAGCGGCAGGCCGAGGCGCACGCGTGCGATGGCGGCGTCGAAGGTGGGCGTGCTCTTGGCCGTCGCCCGGTCGAAGGTCGACACCGACGTGGCGTCGCCGACGATGATCGACAGGAGGGGGGCGCCGCCCAGGGTGAGGCCGGGGAGGAGGTCGATCTGGGCGCCCGCGGCGGTGGCGGTGGCGGTGACCGCGCTGGCGCCGGTGACGGCCTGGGCGGTGGAGGCGCCCAGGCGAATGTCGACCAGGCCGGTGGCCCGCTGGACCCCGGCGAGGAGGTTGTCCACCAGTCCCGAGACCGGCGCGACGGTGGACGTGGACCCGAGGCCGAGGTTGGCGGCGAGGGGACCGAGGACGCCGCTGAGGGTGGGGACGGTGTTGATGACGGTGCCGACGGTCTGGTCGACCACGGGCAGGAGCTGGTTGAGAAGGGACTGGAGCAGGGCGATCACGGGGTCGAGGAGGCCGAGGGCGGCGAGGTCGACGCCCGCCACCGAGCCGGACCCGAAGGCCGAGGGCGCACCGTTGGTGATGCTCACCCGCGACTCCCCGCAGGCCAGCTCGAGAGCGAGCAGCTGGCCGACCGCCGGGAGATCCACAGGCAGGTTCAGCACGCAGGCCTTGGGCGGGGCCGCGGTCTGGTCGGGGCCATTCACCTCGCTGGTGCTGATCGTGCCCGGGACGAGCGCGACGCCGGCGCCTGACGCCTTGGCCGAGGGGGTGCTGTTCACGATGGCGCTCGACTGGCCGATGGTGAGGTTGGTGCCGAACACGCTGAGGTTCAAGCCCCTGGCCGCGGCCGTGGCGATGTAGCTCTCGGGGCGGGTCTGGACCGTCTCCGTCTGTGCCGAGGCAGGGAGGGCAAGGACCGCGGTCATGACGAGGGCGGACAGCGCGATCGCCCCAAGTCGTTGCACCGTGCGCATGTCGTCGAACCCCTCTCGTGCGTGACGCTGGCGCCTTCCGCATGGCGCGAGGACGTCACCGCTTCCCCGGTAAATGCCTTGCGCCACTAGCTACCAGAGAAAGAGGGTCAGGTCCAGAGAGCGAACCGCTCTTTTTTGCTCTGCAGAGCCGGCCGGTCACAGAGAGTGGTATTCGGTCGGCATGCGCTCACCGCTCCACCCGCATCGTGGCCGAAGCCCGCAACGTCAGCTTGCCGACCGCGGGACCGAGCAGCGGCACCGCCGACGCCGTGCGGTAGGCCACCTCCACCCGCACCCGGCTACCGGGCGCCCCTCTTCCCGTGCTGGTGACGGTGAGGTGCGAGTCGCTGAGGGTGGAACTGGCCAGCGCCGCTCTTCGAGGCGCATCGACCGCCGGGTCGACGGCGGCTTCTCGGGCGGCCTCCCGGGCCGCGTGCACGACGAGGATCTGGTCGCGCACCAGCAGCCCCAACTGAGCGACCGCCAGCAGGAGGATCATGACGAGGGGGAGGACGAGGGCCAGTTCCACGGATGCTTGGCCCCCGTCCTCCCGTGCCCGTCTCACGCTTGGACGCTCACTTGACCTTGTCGGTGATGCTCTTCATGACGGCGTCGAGCAGCTTGCCGATGAGGTCGGACTTGGTGGCCCAGGCCACGACCAGCAGGGCGACCGCGGCCGCCCCGAGCAGGACGAGGGCGTACTCGGCCGAGGCTTGGCCCCGTTCGTCGAGTCGGGCCCGACGGCCGGCGGCGGCGGTGCTGAGGTAGATGGACAGGTGGACGTAGAGGGCGAGCATCAGTTGCCCACTCCTTTTTCTCGCGGAGCTCACAGGCGCAGCGACCGGACGGCGCTGGCGATAAGGGGGGCCACGGTGAGCAGGCCGAAGGCGGGGAGTGTGCAGCTGACAAGGGGAAAGAGAAGCTTGACCGGCACCTTGCGGGCGGCCTCCTCCGCTCGCCGCCGCCGGTCGGCCCGTACCTCGTGCGCCAGGCGCTCGAGGCTGGCCCCGAGCGGGGCGCCGTAGCGCTCCGAGGCGATGAGGGCGGCGACGAGCGGCCGGGTGGCCTCGCCCGCCCGCTCAGGAATGTCGTCGAGGGCGTCGGCGAGGCGACGGCCGAGGTCGGCGTCGTGGCCGGCCTGCGCCAGCTCGGCTCCCAGCGGACCGGGCGACCGGCGGGCCACCGCCGCGACTGCCAGCCGGACGGTGAGGCCGGCGCCCACGGCCAGCACGAGCAGGTCGACCACGTCGGGGAGGTCGCGGGCGATGGCGGCGAGCCGCCGGCGGTGGCCCCGCCGGCTCCGCAGGATGGGGACGGACCAGGCGACCAGCGCGGCCGGAACCGCAGCCGGAGGAAGCACGGGAAGGGTGAAGGCGGCGGCCAGCAGCGCCGCGCCCAGCCGCCGGGCCGTGTCCTGACGAACGGGCCGGCCCGACCGGCGCAGGACGGCCACGCCGAGCCGCTCCACGAGGAGTGAGAGCGAGGCGCCCGCGCTCGGCCGGACCGGCTGGCCGGCGCCCCCGGCGACAGTCCGTGGTGACAGCCCCCGGATGCGGGCCGGCGCCGGCCGGTGCCGCCACGCCGCGGCCATCACCACGGCCGACCAGGCGATGAACGCCACCGTCGGGCTCATCGGGCCGCCCTCATACGTCGACCTTGGCCAGGTGTTGCATCCAGAGCCAGCCCAGGGCGTCGAGGATGAGCCCGGTCACCAGCAGGATGAGGCCCGCCGGGGTGTGGAGGAGGAACTCCGAGGTGCGTGGGTCCGTGGCCGCCGCAAAGGCGCCGAAGCCGAGCGGTGCCAGCCCGATGACCAGCGCGGAGATGCGGGCCTGGGACGACAGGGCCCGCAGCTCGGCGGAGACGGCAAGACGCTCCCGCACCGTGGCCGCCACACCGTCGACGGCCCGGGCCTGGGCCCCGCCGGTCTCGGCGCCGAGGCAGAGGGCGGCCACGCCGAGCCGGACGCCGGGAAGGGGCCGGCGGGCGCCCACCGCTTCGAGGGCGGTGACCAGGCTGGCGCCCTGGGCTGCTTCGGCTGCGGCGCGTGACAACTCGCCGGCCAGCACCCGTCCCGTGCCCGACGCAGCGCCGGCTTCCTCGACGGCCTGGCGCAGCGACGCTCCGGAACGGAGTGACCGGGCCACCGCCTCCAGGGCGGCGGGCAACGCCTGCTCGAGCCGGTCGTCGGCCCGGCCTCGCCGGGTGTGTACCAACAACAGCGGCCCGACCAGCAGGCCGGCCGTGACGACCCCGGTGAGCCCCGACCCGCCCGCGAGGAAAGCGGCAAGCGGCCCGAGGACCAGGGCCCCCAGCCACGCCGTCCAGGCCACGGGCGCGGTGACGGGCAGGTCGGCTTCGGCCAGCGCGGTGACGACCCGGGACGGAGGCTCGAGGAGGGGCCGGCTCCGAACCGAGCCGGGGTGCGGGCCGGCCGGCGCCTGAGGGCGCTCGCTCAGGCGGCCCACGACAGTGCCCAGCCGGGAGAGACGCGACGCGGCCTGGGCCGAGGCGCCGGCGGCGAGCACGGCGAGGGCGAGCACGGCGGCGAGGGTCATGGGGCGACCACCCCGCCTGCGTCTGCCACCAGGCGGGTCCGGGTTCCGCTCTCCGACGCGCCCGCCCCCTCGACGACCTCGGCCACGGCGACGATCCGCCGGCTCCCGTCGGAGAACCGGGACACCTGCACGATGAGGTCGAGCGCGGCCTCGAGCTGACTGCGAACCGCCGCCAGCGGGAGCTGCACCTCTCCCATGAGAACCATGGTCTCGAGCCGGCGCAGGGCGTCGTCGGGGCTGTTGGCGTGGCAGGTGGACAGGCTTCCCTCGTGCCCGGAGTTCATGGCCTGGAGCATGTCGAGCGCCTCAGGGCCCCGGACCTCTCCGACCACGATCCGATCCGGTCGCATGCGCAGGGCGTTCCTGACGAGATCGCGGATGCGGACCTCGCCCGCGCCCTCGGCGTTGGCCGGACGCGCTTCCAGGCGGACGACGTGCTCCCGCGGCAGGTTCAGCTCGGCCGCATCCTCGACGGTGATGACCCGTTCCGAGGCCGGGATACAGGCGCCGAGGGCGTTGAGCAGGGTGGTCTTCCCCGCTCCTGTGCCGCCGGAGACGACCAGGTTGCGCCGGCCGGCGACCGCCTCGGACAGCAGGGCGGTGACGTCGGGCCCGGCGAAGTCGGCAAGGGGAACGGCCCGGGCCCCGAAGCGCCTGACGGTGAGGCACGGCCCGTCGACCGCCAGGGGGGGCACGACGGCGTTGACCCGGGACCCGTCGGGCAGCCGGGCGTCGACAAGGGGCGACGACCGATCGACCCGAAGCCCCAGCGGCGCCACCACCTTCTCGATCAGGTGCTCGATGGCGGCGGCGTCGAGCTCGACCGGCACCCGGACCAGCGCTCCCTTCCGTTCGATCCACACCCGCCCGGGGCCGTTGACCATGATCTCGGTGACATCCGGGTCGGCCAGGAGCGGCTCGATGGCCCCCAGGCCGCAGACGTCGGCCAGGATCCCCGCCACCAGGCGCCGGCGCAGCGCCCCACCGAGCAACGGCACCTCGTCGTCGACCAGGGCGGCCACCCGGTCGGCCAGGGCGCCCGTGCCCCCGTCGGCCAGCAGCCGGGCGTGGATGCGGGCCTTGGCCTCGCCCAGCGGGGCCATCGCGGTGGTCGTCATGCCGCGTCCTGACCGGCCCCACGGAGCCCGGCCAGGGGGCGCAGCGCCCGCTCCAGCGAGCGGGGGATCCGCCGGGCCAGCAGGCCGGCGTCGACCGCCCGGGCCACCGCCTCCTCGATGGCGACCTCGGCCCGCACCGGGACGCCCAGCACGTCTTCCACGTCGCGGCGGCCGAGGGCCCGGCCTGATTCGGTGATCAGCACCACGCCGGACGGCCGAACGGGTGCGGCGAGGGCCCGACGCAGGGCCAGGTAGCACGGCCGTAGCACGAGAAGGGACACCTCGGCTCCGGCCGCCAGCGCCAGCCCGGCGCCACTGGCCGCCGCCCCGCAGTCGGCCACGACGGCCCGGGGGTCGCCTGACAACGCCTCGACCAGGGCCTCGGCCCGACCGGCGGCCGGGCGGACATCGGGGCCTGCGGGCTTCCACGCCAGCAGCCGCAGACCCGCTCCCGCCTCCATCTCCAACCGGGTCAGGGCGGCCGAGCCGATGTCTGGCCCCGAGGCCAGCCATTGGGCCAGGCCGGGGCCGGTGGGCTCGGCGACGCCGAGGACTGAGGCGGCGTCGCCCGCCAGGTCGGCGAGCAGCGCACCGCCGGAAGAACCGGCCGAACGGGCGAGCACCGCGGCCAGGCCGCAGGCGATCACCGTGGTGCCGCTGCCCCCTTTGGGTGACCAGCAGGCAATGAGCATCGACTTCTCCCCGGGCGCGAAGACACGAACTCCGGGGAAGAGTCGAAAAGAAAACTACAGGTTCGGCCGCCTCCCGGCAAGGCCCAATGTCTGGGCTCGTCCCGGAATCGGGGAAAGGTGGCGGCGGGGCAGGCCTAGGCGGTGCGCACCTTCTTGGCTGCGACCACGCCGAGGGCGACGAGCATGACGAGCAGGATCAGCTTCTTCATGGCCCCACCCTACTGTGCGGGGGCTCCCGGCCTCCCGGGAACCCGACGTCGAGTGGCGGAGGTGGACGGGAATCGAACCCGCCGGACGGGGGTCGCCCGTCCCACCCGCTTTGAAGGCGGGGGAGCCCACCAGGTGCCCGGACACCTCCGCCTGCGACCCTAGTGCGGGGAAGGGAGGTGTGGGTTTCGGTGAGATTGGAGATGTTGTCCTCAGACGTTCCAGCTTCGGGACGCTCAGGCGGACCAGATGGTGGCTCCCCGCGGAGCCGGGGAGAATGGAACGATGCTGTCGGCGACTGATACCGGTTTCCGCCGTCGCGCCGACAGTGGTCACACTCCGATGTGGTCGCCGGGGCCGGCGCCATCCGCCTGGGAGGACCCTGTCTTCCGGGGCGTGGCTTCTCTGGCCGTAGCCAGCTTGCTGGTGCCGGTGCTCGTCATGGGCATCCTGGCCGTCACCCTGCTCACCATGCCGTTCTCCGGGTCGCTGCCTGCCGAGCGGCCCTCGATCGAGTCCCGGATCACCCGGGTGTTCGACAGCACCGGGGGCGAGATCGCCAACTACCGGCGGTTCGAGACCAGCCTCCCGCTCGCCCCCGGCGACATCCCCCCCGTGCTGGTCGACGCCGTCCTCGCCACCGAGGACCAGCGGTTCTACTCCCACAACGGCCTCGACTCCCGCGGCATCTTCCGGGCCCTCTGGGCCGACATCAAGGGCGGCGGGTACGTGGAGGGCGGTTCGACGATCACCCAGCAGTACGTCCGCCTGGTCTACCTGGGCGACGAGCGGACGGCGACGCGCAAGCTGCGCGAGGCCATCCTCGCCGGCCGGGTGGAGAAGGAGATGAGCAAGGACGAGATCCTGCACGGCTACCTGTCCCGGGCCTACTTCGGCAGCGGTGCCTACGGGGTCGCCGCCGCGTCCGAGACGTACTTCGGCAAGTCGGTGCGCGACGTCACCCTGACCGAGGCGGCCATGCTGGCCGGCCTCATCTCGGCGCCCAGCCGCTATGACCCCCGCACGAACCCCGGGGAGGCCGAGTACCAGCGTCAGCGGGTCCTCGGGAAGATGGCCGACCAGGGACGCATCTCCCCTGTGGAGTACGCCCAGGCCCAGCCCCTGCGGGTCACCATGGCGGACAACCAGCCCCGTACCGGCGCGGCTCCGGCGACTGTCGTGCAGCCGGCGAAGAACCTGCCGGTCAAGTACCCGTGGTTCAGCGACTACGTCCGGGGCTACCTGCTGGCCCGCTACGGCGACGACCTCGTGTACTCGGGAGGCCTGCGGGTGGAGACGTCGCTCGACCCGGCCCTGCAGGCCAAGGCCGATGCCGCGGTGACCGAGGCCCTCAAGGGGACGGCCGCTCCGCTGGACATGGCGCTGGCCACCGTCGACCCCAAGACCGGGCTGGTGAAGGCCCTCGTCGGCGGGCGGGACTTCAACCGTTCCCAGGTGAACCTGGCCCTGGGGAACTGCCCCGTGCGCAAGGCGACGCCGGAGGGCGACAAGCCGGCCCCGCCCGACAACCGGCCCGTCTGCGTGGCCGGCGGCGGCACCGGACGCCAGCCCGGTTCCTCCTTCAAGCCCTTCACCCTGGCCGAAGCCCTCGAAGACGGCATGAGCCTGAGCAAGACCTACCGGGGCGCCGGCACCTACACCTACCCGCGCTGCAGGGGCGAGGGCTGCACCGTGAGCAACGTGGAGAGCGGGGGCTACGGCACCATCGACCTCCGCCAGGCCACGGCCTACTCGGTCAACACGGTCTACGCCCAGCTCGTCCAGGACGTCGGGGTCAAGGACACCGCGGAGATGGCCAACCGTCTGGGCGTCACGTCGATCGACGCCGAGGGCAAGCTGCCGAACGGCGAGCCCTACGGCCCGAGCCTCACGCTCGGTGCCGCCGAGGTGTCGCCCCTCGACATGGCCGCCGCCTACGGCGTGTTCGCGGCCCGGGGGATGCAGTACCCGGCCACGCCGATCCTGCGGATCGTGGGCGCGGACGGACGCGTGCTGGAGGACAACCGGGCCCGCGCCGGCACGCGGGTGCTCGACGAGAACATCGCCGACCACATGAACGAGGTCCTTCGGGGCGTCGTGGGGAACGGCACGGGCAAGGCGGCCGACCTGGGCCGCCCCAAGGGCACGGCGGGCAAGACCGGCACGAGCGAGAACTACAGCGACGCCTGGTTCGTGGGGTACACCCCCGAGCTGTCGACGTCGATCTGGATGGGGTACGCCGACAGTCAGAAGCCCCTGGTGAACGTGAAGGGCATGTCCCGAGTGTTCGGCGGGACCCTGCCCGCCAGGACCTGGCACGACTACATGGCCAGTGCCCTGGAGGGCAAGCCGACCTCGGACTTCGCCACACCTGCGGCGCCTCCGCCTCCGCCGCCGCTCGCCCCGTCGGAGCCGCTCCGGGGGTCCACCCCGACGACGGCGGTGCCGGTCTACGACCCCTCCGACCCGAACACGACGGTGCCGCCCTACGTCTACTACCCCGAGCCGGCGCCTCAGACTGTGTACGTGCCCCCGCCGGGAGCCTCCTCGCCCGACGCTCCCGCCGGCACCCCCTTCTTCCCGCCCCCCGTCGAGGTCCAGCCACCGCCGACGATGCCTCCACCGCCGTCGCTCCTGGGGTTGGGCCGGCGATGATGGTCGTGCTGATCGTCATTCCGGCGATGATCGTGGCCATCGCCGTCGTGGTGGTCCTCGACCGCCTGGGCGTCCTCCCCCGCCTCGACGGGGGGCCGTCGATGCCCTCCGGAGGGTTCCTCCAGAGCATCCCCCGCAGCGCCCTCTTCGCGGGCGGCGCGGTGATGGCGCTGTGGATCCTCGCCTGGCTCATCTTCCTGCTGGTGGGCCTGATCACTCTCGCCGGCTAGCCGGGAGCGGGCGCGCCGGAGCAACGGGCGCCCGCCGGCGCCCGTTCACCCCGGTCTCGGACTAGACGGCCAGCAGGTCGCGGGCGCCGGTGTCGGAGCTGGGGTGACGCAGCTTGGACATCGCCCGGGCCTCGATCTGGCGGATGCGCTCCCGGGTCAGGTTGAAGTGCTCGCCGACCTCCTCCAGGGTGCGGGGCTCGCCCCGGTCGAGGCCGAAGCGCAGGCGGAGGATCTCCCGTTCGCGCTCGTCGAGCGGGCCCAGGAGCTTGGAGATCTCCTCGGGGAGCAGGGCGGTGGCGGCCACCTCGAAGGGCGACTCCGCCGACCGGTCCTCGACCACGTCGCCCAGCTCGGCGTCGCCGTCCTCACGGAGAGGCTCGGAGAGCGACAGCGGCTCGGCGGCGAAGCGCAGCGCCTCGGTGACCTTGTCCTCGGGCATCTCGACCTCGGCCGACAGCTCCGAGAGCGTGGCCGGGCGGCCGAGCTTCAGCTCGAGGCGGGCCCGGGCCTTCTGCAGCCGGGCCAGGGTGTCGCCGGCGTGGACGGGAAGGCGGATGGTGCGACCGGTGTTGGCGATGCCGCGGGTGATGGCCTGACGGATCCACCAGGTGGCGTAGGTGGAGAACTTGAAGCCCTTGCGCCAGTCGAACTTCTCGACCGCGTGCATGAGGCCGAGGTTGCCCTCCTGGATGAGGTCGAGAAGGGGCAGGCCGGAGGCCTGGTACTTCTTGGCGATGGAGACGACCAGGCGGAGGTTCGACTGTACGAAGGTGCGCTGGGCGTTCACGCCTTCGGCGTTGACCCGGCGCAGCTCGCGGCGGCGGGCCTGGGGCACGCTGTTGCCTTCGCGCTCGAGGTGGAGCCGGGCCTCGTTGCCGGCCTCGATGGCCTTGGCCAGGCGCACCTCGTCGTCCTTGGTGAGCAGGGGGTACTGCCCGATGTCCGTGAGGTAGAGCCGGACGAGGTCTTCCTCGTCTCGCTCGACACGCTCCTTGGCCACGTTGAAAGCTTCTTCCTTGGGGGTTCTGCTAGCGACGGCTAGCACGGAGTCTGTGAAGACTGTGGACCGGCAAAGAGACAACGCCGAAATGGACGCGGAAGTTCCGCTGAAGGGTGAGTCGGCGTGGACTGTCAGTCCCTAGTCTACCCGGCGGGTCAACCCCGGTCGGCACAGCCATCATTTCAGCCCATTGTACCCCCTTCCCTGACGAAACGGCTCGGGTGGGGCTCAGGCTCGTTCTCTGCACTGGAAGGGTACATTTTCGGCGCTCGCCAGTGTCCAGAACGGCAGGGTCGGCCTACGACCGGTGCAACACCTTCCTCAGCGTGGCCATACGCTCGGCGTTGCGGACTTGGTTGGGGCTGGTGACATGGACGACGCCGCTCACGTCTCCGGCTTCGAGCGCCAGGTGCGGACGAGGCCAGGAAGTCGGTGATGTGGATCCAGGTCACCCACTGGCGACCATCACCGATCCGGCCACCGAGGCCCCAGCGGACGAGCCCCCTCAGCCGGTTCATCGCCGGGGTGTCACGGTCGAGGACGATGCCCGTGCGCATGAGCACCCTGGCGACCGGCGGGGACTTCGCCCGCCGCGGCCGCCCACGCCCGGGCCACACCCGCCATCTGCGGAGGACCGTCCGCAGGTGGAGACGACTCGAGTAGGACCGCCTCCCCTCGTCGCCGTAGAGGAGCCCGACCCACCAGCCAGGACGATCTTCACTGCGGCCTCCCGATCTGCGCCCGCTCGGAGCTCGAAGCCTCGGCTATCCGGTGTAGTGGTTGGTGATCGGGAGGCGACGGTCCTTGCCGAAGGCCTTCGGAGTGACCCGTACCCCGGGAGGTGCCTGCCGGCGCTTGTACTCGGCTCGGTCGACGAGGGTCACGATGCGGCGCACGAGATCGGCGTCGAAGCCGGCCGCCACCAGGTCGCCCGCGGTGGCGTCGCCCTCGACGTAGGCCAGGAGGATGGGGTCGAGCTCCTCGTATGCCGGGAGTGACTGGTCGTCGCGCTGGTCGGCGCGCAGCTCGGCCGACGGCGGCTTGGTCATCACGTCGGCGGGGATGGGGTCGGACTCGCCCGCGGCGCAGGCTCGCTCGTTGCGGTTCCGGCAGAGGTCGTACACGAGCAGCTTCGACACGTCCTTGATGACCGCGAACCCCCCCGCCAGGTCGCCGTACAGGGTTGAGAAGCCGGCGGCCATCTCGCTCTTGTTGCCCGTGGCCAGCACCAGCCAGCCGAACTTGTTCGAGAGGGCCATCAACGTCGTTCCCCGGATCCTGGCCTGGATGTTCTCCTCGGTCAGGTCCTCCTCCACGTCGGCGAACGACGGGGCCAGCATCTCGAGGAAGGCGGCGTGGGCCGGCTCGATGGGGATGGTGCGGGTCTCGATGCCCAGCGCGTCGGCCAGGAGCTCGGCGTCGGACAGCGACCCTTCGCTGGAGAAGCGGGACGGCATGAGGACGCCATGGACGTGATCGGCACCGAGGGCGTCGACGGCGAGCGCGGCCACCAGCGACGAGTCGACCCCCCCCGACAGTCCGACGACGGCATCGGTGAAGCCGTTCTTGCGGGCGTAGTCGCCGGTGCCGAGGACCAGCGCCTCGTAGACCTCTTCCACCGGAGACAGCGGTTCGACCACCTCGGGTACGCAGGGCTCGTCCTGCGCCCGGGCCTCGGCGGAGACCAGGACCTCGGGCAGCGCCGGGGCGGTGGCCCGGCCGCGCGGGTCGAGCAGCCGCTTGCGGAACACCGGCCGGATCTCGATGTCGGTCACCACGTCGGCCGGCTTGAACTGCGGGCCCCGCGACACCACCCGGCCGTCGGCGTCGAGAACCAGGGAGGCGCCGTCGAAGACCAGCTCGTCCTGGCCACCGAGCAGGTTCACGTAGACGAGCGCGCACGACGCGTCGGCCGCTCTGGTGGCCAGCATCCGCTCGCGCTCGGCCAGGCGGCCGGCGTAGTACGGCGACGCGTTGAGGTTGACGATCAGCTCGGCGCCGCCCGCCGCCTGGTCCATGATCGGCCCGTCGGGGGCCCAGGAGTCCTCGCACACGGAGATCCCGACCTTCACCCCGCCGATGACGAAGAGCAGCGGGTCGCCGTGGCCTGGAGCGAAGTAGCGCTGCTCGTCGAACACCGAGTAGTTCGGCAGGATCCGCTTTCGGTACACGCCCTTGACCTCGCCGGCGGCACAGACGGCGGCTGCGTTGTAGAGGTCACGGCCGGCGTCGACGAAACCCACCACCGCCGCACACCGGCCCGTGCGGGCGGCCAGCTTGTCCAGCGCGGCCCGGTTGTCGGCCACGAACGCCGGCTTCAGGAGCAGGTCCTCGGGCGGGTAGCCGGTGATGGCGAGCTCCGGGAACACCGCAAGGTCGCAGCCCGCGGCATCGGCGCGCTCGAGGGCGGCCAGGATGACCTCGACGTTGCCGTCGAGGTCGCCGACGACGTTGTTGATCTGGCAGGCGGCGACGCGCAGTCGAGGCACGGCATCCAGCCTAACGACGCCCTCTCCGGGAGGGGGCAGACGGCTGCGACACTTCAAGGAATGTCCCTGGCCGTCGCCGTCGAGCGCTCCGCGGCGCCGGCTGCGGTTCGCATGGCCGTCGAACGACTGACCGAGGCCCACCCCGGCGTGGCCGGCCGGCTGGAGGACGACACCCGGTTGCAGGTCGGGCTCGTGGCGGTGAGCGCGGCCAGCCGGTCGCTGACCGAGCTGCTGCTGGCCGAGCCGGCCGCCCTCGACGTGCTCGCCGACCTCGACCGGCGACCGGAGCTCGCTCCCGGCGGCGACGTGCGGCGCTGGAAGCGACTCGAGCTCCTGCGGATCGCGGCCCGGGACCTGCTGGGCCTCGACGAGCTGCCGGAGGTGGGAGCCGCACTTGCCCGGTTGGCCACCGAGGCGCTGCGCGCCGCGGTCGACGCCGCCGGCCCGGCCGCCGAAGGCCTCGCGGTGATCGGCATGGGCAAGCTGGGCGGGGCCGAGCTCAACTACTCGAGCGACGTGGACATCGTCTTCGTGAGCTCCGGCGCCGGCGCGGCCGATGACGACGCCCGGGCGGCGCGGGCGGTGCTCGACGTGGCCCGGACGTGCTTCCGGGTGGATGTCGACCTCCGGCCCGAGGGCCGCGACGGGCCCCTTGTGCGGTCGCTCGACTCCTACGAGGCCTACTGGGACCGCTGGGCGCAGACGTGGGAGTTCCAGGCCCTGCTCAAGGCCCGGCCGGTGGCCGGCGACCCGGCGTTGGGCGACCGCTTCGCCTCCGCCGCCGCCGAGCGGCTGTGGGGGCGCCCGTTCACCGCCGAGGACCTGCGGGCCGTCCGGGCCATGAAGGCGCGGGCCGAGGCCGAACTGGCCCGGAAGGGCCTCACCGACCGGGAGGTCAAGCGGGGGCGGGGCGGCATCCGTGACATCGAGTTCTCCGTCCAGCTCCTGCAGCTCGTGCACGGCCGCCACGACCCGGCCCTGCGCTCACCGAACACCCTCGACGCCCTGGCCGAGATGGGCGCCGGGGGGTACGTGGAGCCGGGCGATGCCCGCTCGCTGGACTACGCCTACCGCCTCCTGCGCACCGTCGAGCACCGCCTGCAGCTGGTGGCCGAGCAACAGGTCCACACCCTGCCCGGCCGGGGAGAGGCCATGGACCGGCTGGCCCGGGTGATGGGCTACAGGGACACGGCCGAGGCCGGCGCGGGGGACCTGCTGGCCGGCTACCTCACCCGCCAGCAGGCCACCGTCCGCGCCATCCACGAGCACCTCTTCTTCCGCCCGCTTCTCGACCAGCTCACCCGCGGTGGCCCGAGCGCCGCCGTCCTTCCGGAGGAGGCGGTCGTCACCCGCCTCGCCGCGTTCGGGTTCACCGACGCAGAGCGGACCCGGCAGGCGCTCCACGAGCTGACCCGGGGACTCACCCGGTCGTCGCGCCTCATGCAGCAGATGCTGCCGTTGCTCCTGGGCTGGCTCTCGGAGTCGCCCGACCCCGACCTCGGTCTTCTCGGCCTGCGGATACTCACGACCGGCGAGCAGCAGGCCACCGAGCTGGCGGTGGCGTTCCGGGAGTCACCCGAGGCGGCCCGCCGCCTCTGCCTGCTCCTCGGCACCGGCCGGATGTTCGCCGACACGTTCGAGCACCAGCCCGACATGATCCCGTCGCTCGGCCAGCCCGAGGGTCTGGCGCTGCGACCCTCCGGCGCCCTGCTCGCCGGCACCGCGAACGCCCTGGCATGGCGGGAGCATGCTGAGGACCGCCAGCTGGCTCTGCTGCGGTACAAGCGGCGGGAGCTGCTGCGGGTGGCCGCGGCCGACGTCCTCGACCTGGCCTCGGCGGGCGGAGAGGACCAGGTCGTCGTGACCGCGGGCCAGCTGACCGCGCTGGCCGAGGCCTGTGTGTCGGCCGCCCTCGACGCGCTGGCGCCTCCGCTGCCGTTCGCGGTGATCGCCATGGGGCGCTTCGGCGGCGCCGAGCTCTCCTACGCCAGCGACCTCGACCTGCTCTTCGTCTACGACGGCTCGACGCCGGCCGACTTCGCCGTGGCCGAGCGGCTGGGGGAGAACCTGGCGCGCTTCCTCGCCGGCGCCAGCCCGCCCACCCGCATCTATCCGGTCGACCTCGCCCTCCGCCCGGAGGGCAAGGACGGCCCTCTGACCCGGAGCCTCGAGGGCTACCGCGCCTACTACGGGCGCTGGGCCCGCACGTGGGAGCGCCAGGCCATGGTCCGGGCCCGGCCGGTGGCCGGCGACCGCGACGTGGCCCGTCGGTTCATGGAGGTGGTCGAACCGCATGTCTGGCGTGAGGGGCTGCCGGAGGACGACGTGCGGGAGATCCGGCGCATGAAGGCCCGGATCGAGCGGGAGCGCCTGCCCGCGGGCGACGATCCCCAGTTCCACCTCAAGCTGGGGAGGGGCTCGCTCTCCGACGTCGAGTTCTGCGCCCAGCTGCTGCAGCTGCAGCACGGGGTGCGGGCCCCCGGCACGATGCCGGCCCTGGTGGCGCTGGAGGCGGCCGGCGCGCTGTCTCCCGAGGACCGGGCGGTGCTGGCCGAGGCCTACCGGTTCTGTGAGCGCACCCGCAACCGTCTGTTCCTGGTCCGAGGCGCTCCGGGCGACGCCCTTCCCAGCCGGCCCGAGCAACTGACCCGCCTGGCCCGGTCTCTCGGCACCGGCCCTCACGACCTGCGCGAGCAGTACCGTCGCACCACCCGCCGCTGCCGGGCCGTCGTCGAGCGGCTGTTCTACGGGAAGAGCCCGGAGAAGTAGGGATTACCACCCCTTGCCAGCACGGCGATCGGATGTTTGGCTTGGAGCACCCGAGACCGGACTGAGGGCCGCCCAATGATCCTGAACCGCCCGAGCCGCGGCGCCGGCCGGGGTGCAAGACGGATGTCCCGGGCCGCGCTCGTGCTGGCCGGCCTGCTCGTCGCCGCTGCGTGCAGCTCCGGCCGCGAGCCGGCGCCGACCACCCTGCGGCTGATGATGACCGACGACTGGGCCACGCCTCCGGTCCTCGATGCGGTGCGGGACTTCGAGGGGTCCCATCCCGGCGTCCGGGTCATCATGGACAAGGCCCCGATCAAGGGCATGCTCGACTCCATCAAGGGCAGCTCGTCGCCGCCCGACGTCGTCCAGGGCCACGCCTTCGCCGCCGCGGCGCAAGGGCTGGCCCAGCCTCTCGACGACCTGTGGGACCAGCACCTCAAAGCGGACCAGTTCTTCCGCGGCGCGCTCGACGACGTCACGTTCGCCGGGCGGCGCTACGGGGTCCCCCTCGACACCAATGCGTTGGTGTTGCTGTACAACGCCGATCACTTCCGGGCCGCGAACCTCCCCCTGCCGAAGGGCCCGATGAGCTTCCCCCAGCTCGAGCAGGTCGCCCGGGCGCTCAGCGCCGCCGGCGGTGGCCGCCCGGCGCTCGCCCTGGGCACCAGCACATGGCAGACCTTCGGCTGGGTGGGCGCGAACGGCGGCGACTACGTCCGTGTCACCAACGACGCCCGTCCCGACTTCCAGTTCGACTCCCCCGAGGTCGTCGGCGCCATCGGCTTCCTGGCCAGCCTGGTGAAGCAGGGCCTCGCCATGCCGCCGCGCGCCGCCGACACCCACGCAAGTGACGTCTATGCCCTCTTCGAATCCGGCGAGACCTCCATGTACACGAGCGGGTCCTGGGACATCGCCAAGCTGCGCAAGAGCCAGCCAGGGGTCGACTACCGGGCCGCGCCCATGCCGACCGGCATGATGGGCACCACCGAGGGCTCGGCGGTCGGTGGCAGCAGCCTGTTCGTGCCCAAGGGGTCGGGCCAGCGCAAGCTGGCGTTCGAGTTCATGACCCATCTCATCTCCGACCGGTACGCCCTGCGCCTCGCCAAGGAGCAGGGGCGCCTGCCGGTGCGGTCCCGGGTGTACGCCGACCCCTTCTTCGAGGACCCCGTCCTGCAGGTCGTCGTCGACCAGCTCCGCACGGCGCGACCCGAGCGAATCGACTCCTTCCCCGACGCCGGCAAGGCACTTGCCGTCGCCATCGACCAGGTCCTGCGCGAGCAGCGCGACCCGGAGGCGACGCTTCATACCGCGCAGGAGAAGGCCCGGCTGATGTTCGGCACGTCCTGACGTGGGGCGCGTTTTGCGGCTCCGGTCGTCGGTGCTGCTCAAGTCGGTGGCCGTCATCCTCCTGGCGCTGACCGTGTCGATGGTGGTCACGTCGGTGGCGACATCTCGCATGACCCGCGACGCCCTGGCCAGGCAGAGCCGCGAGCTGGGCCGCGGCCAGATGAGCATCCTCCAGGAGGCCTACGACGCCCGGGAGCGGCAGTTGGTCGTCAACCTGAGGAACCTGGTCCAGATCCTCCAGGCCCAGGGCTTCTTCGCAACCGACAAGCGGGCGTCCCTCATCGCCGAGATGGGCCGGGCCGCGGCCAACCTCGAGCTCGACCTGCTGACCGTGCTCGACGGCAATGGCCGTGAGTTGTCCGCGCCGGTCGCGGTCGGCCTGGAGCTGGCCAATCCCGACACGGTCCCGATGGTGGTCAACGACGGCCTGCGCAGCCGGCTCGTCCGGGCCACCGACGGCAGTTTCGTCCAGGCCACGGCCACGGAGATCTCGGCCGAGGGCCGGCAGTTCCTCGTCGTGGGCGGGTACGGGTTCGACGACGAGTTCGCCTACTCCCTGCGCAAGCAGGTGGGCAGCCTCGACGACGTGGTGCTGGTGGCGTCGGAAGAGGTCGTCGGCAGCACGCTGCCGCTGCCGCCCCGGCGGCCACCGACACCCGAAGGTGAGGAGGAGCTGCCGACCTCGCCCGCCCGCGTCGACCGCTCCGACTTCCGCGGGTTCGTCTCCTATGTGCACCTCGGCCGCACCGGCGACCGGGAGCGGGGCGCCATCGGCCTGGTCCTGAACACCTCCTCCGCCCTGGGCAGCACCCTTGCCCAGGCCCGGCTGGCCTCCACCGTCGTGCTGGTCATGGTCACCCTCGGTCTGGGCCTGCTGCTGTACCGATACCTCATCCGGCCCCTGGTGCAGCTCTCCGGCACCGCCCAGCGGATCGCCGGGGGCGACCTCGACGCCGCCTTCGAGGCCTCCGGCGACGACGAGATCGGGATGCTCGGCTCGTCCCTGGAACGCATGCGCATCGAGCTGCGCACCAAGCTGGACCTCATCGCCAGTCAGGCCGAGCACCTCCGCCGCCAGGCCACCGACCTCCAGGAGAGCTCGCAGCGCATCGTCGCCGCCGAGGACAACGAGCGTCACCGGTTGGCGCGCGACCTGCACGACGGCATCCAACAGGAGCTGGTGGTCCTGCGCATGCGGATCGGCATGGCCATCGAGGGCCCGCAACCCGACGGCGGCGACCGCACCGCGGAGCTCGAGCAGCTGGGCGCCGAGCTCGATGCCACCATCGAGCGCCTGCGGGAGGTCACCCGCAACCTGTACCCCTCGATCCTGCTCGACCGGGGCCTGGCCGTGGCCATCCGCAGCTACATCCGCCGCCTCCCCCTCAACGTCCATCTCACGTACGCGTCGGAAGCC
>CADCTB010000074.1 GCA_902805665.1 uncultured Acidimicrobiales bacterium | reverse complement strand
ACGAGGCCATCGGCGAGGGCCCCATCGCGCTCGACCTGGAAGCGTTCGTGGAGTGGCAGGGCAAGGGCACCCGGGCCACGGGCTACATCGGGCCGTTCAGCCTGATGGGCGAGCGCAAGGAAAAAGTTCAGCGCCATCACCTACGAGATCCACATCAAGGCGATGGGCGTGAGCAAGAAGAAGCTCACCGACCTGGCGAACGTGGGTCGCAACTGCCCGGTCTGCCGGATGCTCAGCAAGGAGATGGTGCTGAAGTCCAAGGTCCTCGTCCATTGACGACGCGGCACTAGGCATTGGAGCTCGGAAGGAGGACGTCGTCGTTCTTCGACGACGTCGACCGCAGCTTCGTCGTCGCCCAGCTCGAGGGGCGCATGGACGCGCCGGTAGACCTCACACTCGCGTTGCGCCGCTCCTCTCCCCTGGCTCTGCAACCGGCGCCGGGCGCCGAGGAGGCGAGCCGGGCCGAGCAACTGGGCCGCGAGCTCGCCTCGCTGGAGCCCCACATCCGGCTGACGGTCAGCGAGGAGGACGCCGGCGACGTACCGGTGTTCACCGTGGCCGGCCGGGTGCGCTTCGTCGGCGTCCCCCGGGTCAACCTGTTCCGCTCGCTGCTGGAGGCCATCCGCCGAGCGTCCACCGGCGACCACGGCCTGCCTGACGGATGGGCGCAGGCGCTTGCCGGGCTCCCCCGGCCGGTGCACGCCCTGGTCTTCGCCACCCCGACCTGACCGGGTTGCCCTCCGGTCGTGGTCACGACCATCGGCATGGGCCTGGCCGGCGACCGGCTCCAGGTCGACGTGGTCGACGGCATGGCCGGCATGGATCTGGTCCGGGAGCTGGGCGTCTCGGGGGTACCCACCGTCGTGCTCGACCGCCGCCTCCGGCTGGACAACCCCACACCCGACGAGTCCCTGCTGGATTTCGTCCTCCACGCCTCAGACCGCTCCCGGCCTGCTCCGGTCGTGGCCTCCGTCCCGTTCCGGGGCTGCGGCCGCCTGTCCGATTAGATATTTAGGTCCCGCTTAGCCCGTCGGCTGTGCGGTGGTGGGCATGCTGGAGCCGTGACGATGCCCCGGCTGTTCACGACCGCGCTCTGGCTCGTCGCCACCATGGTCTCCACCGGGATCGTCTGGACGGCAACGTCGAGGGTGGCCGCGGACGTGACCGACCGACCGGCGCCTGTGGTGCCTCGCCGAGAGGTGATCAGCCAGCTGGAGTCGGAGGCCGCACAGGCCAGCTCGACGACCACGTCCACCCGGGCGCCGACCCCGACCACGACCCGGACCCCGACCACCGTGCCTCGCAATCCCCCGGTGACGACGCCCTCTCCCGCCACGACCCGGCCGGCCCCTACCCCGGCGTCACCCTCCACCACCGTGGCCGCCCGGCCGCCGGTGATCGCCCCGACGACCACCCAAGCGCCCTCGCGCCCGACGGCGACCTACTCCACGAGCGGAGGGGTGGTCAGGGTGGCCTGCGACGGGTTCTTCATCCAGCTGCTCTCCGCCACGCCCGCCGACGGCTGGTCGACCACCGTGGTGGCCGGGGGTCCCGTCAACGTCGACGTCCACTTCGTCCGGTTGGGGCAGGACGTGTCGGTCAAGGTCATCTGCTTCGGTCAGCCGATCCGCTACTTCGGCGATCCGCCCGCCAGGCCCTGAGCGAAGCCTCAGGCGGCCGAACTCGGCGGGCCGAAGCTCACCTCGATGCGGGCGCCACCGTCGGGCGAGCGTCCGGCCGACAGGTGGCCCCCCGAGGCTTCTGCGGTCCGGCGCACGATGTCCAGCCCGAGGCCGGTCCCCGAGCCGCCGCTGGCGCCGCGCACCGGCATGGCGCCCCCCGGAAGGCCGGGACCGGCGTCCTCGACGGTCAGGACCCAATGGCGCCCGGCGGCCCTGACGTCGACCGAGAACGGGGTACCGGCGGGCGTGTGGGTGAGGACGTTGTTGAGCAGGGCGTCGAGACAGACGTCGAGATCACGGTGCGAGACGCCGACCGGCTGGACGCCGTCGGGCACGTTCAGCGCCCATCGGCGGCCCTGATCGTCGGCGAGGATCGACCAGAAGGCCATGCGCCGGCGGACGGCTTGGCCCAGGTCAGTGGTGGGGGCCTGGGCGGCGGCGCGCTTCTCGTGGGAGCTCTGCCGCGACTCCTGGATGACCCGGGTCACCACCTCCTCCAGGCGGTCGATGTCCCGAGCGATCCGCGCCCGGTCCTCCTCGGACGCGAGGTTCTCGGCGTCGAGCCGCAGCACGGTGAGCGGGGTCCGGAGCTGATGGGACAGGTCGGCCGCCGCCTCCCGTTCGGCGGCGAGCAGATCACCGATCCGGTCCGCCAGCCCGTTGACCGCGACGTCGACCTCGGCCACCTCAGGCGGCCCCGACGGCGGGACCCGGGCGCTCAGCTCACCGCGCTGGAGCCGGCGGGTCACCGACAACAGCTCACCCATCGGCCGGACGATCGACAGGGCCAGGCGATCGGCCAGCGCCACGGCGACGACGACCACGAGGAGGCCGACGGCCGCCACGATGGCCCAGGTCCGCGCCACGCCACGGGTCAGCAGTGACGCGGCCACCCGGACTCGAACCACGGTCGTGGCCTGGGGGTCCGGGCCGGCGATCCCGACCAGGATGTCCCGTCCTCCGCCGGGCCCGGCGGCGGTGAACGATCGGCCCTTGCGGGCCAGCTCCACCTCGGGGTCGAGGGGGACGGGCGAACCGAGGACGGTGCCGTCGGGCAGGTACACGGTCACGGGCCTGGGCGTGCCGGCGTTGGCCTGCTCGACCAGTTGGACGATGGTGGCGGACTGGCCCGGGACGGCGCTGATGGCGCCGGCCAGGGAGCGGGATTCGAGCTTGGCGGCGTCGAGCGCCCGGTTGGTCGCCACGACCCGGGTCAGCCAACCGAGCGGGACACAGAATGCGATCACGATCATGGCCGTGACGGCCGCCGCCGTCACCGCCAAGCGGACCCTCACGCGTCTTCGGGGTCGACGAGCATCACGCCCACGCCTCGCACGCTGCGCAGGTACCGCGGCTCCCTCGCCGATTCGCCGAGCTTCCCCCGCAGCCACGACAGGTGGACGTCGATGGTCTTCTCCGGACCGCCGTAGGGCTGTCGCCACACTGCGGCCAGGAGCTCCCGCTTGGAGACCACCTCGCCCCGGCGGCCGGCCAGGTGCCAGAGCAGGTCGAACTCCTTGCGGCTCAGGTCCATCGTCTGACCGTCGATGCTGGCGACGCGGCTGCGGCCGTCCAGGGTGAGCCCTCCGATCCGGACCGGTTCGTCGCCGTCGTCGGCCCGGACCCGGCGCAGCACGGCCCGGATGCGAGCGTCGAGCTGGTCGGCGGAGTACGGCTTGACCACGTAGTCATCGGCACCGGCGTCCAGGGTGCGGATGATCTCCTGCTCGTCGTCGCGGGCGGTGGCGACGATCACGGGAACGGCGCTCACGGCCCGGAGCATCCGCAGCAGCTCGAGGCCGTCGATGTCCGGCAAGCCCAGGTCGAGGACCACCACGTCGGGACGCTGTTCGACGATCTCGCCCAGGGCGCCCAGCCCGGTACGGGCTCCTCGGACCGCGTGACCCCGTTCGGTGAGACCACGGGTCACGGCGGCGAGGATCTCGGCGTCGTCCTCGACCACGGCGACGGTCGTCACGGACGCCGACGCTACCGGGCCGGGACTTGTGCCAGCTCTTCGGGCTCTCGAACACCACCACGGTGTTCAGAAGCCCGAAGAACGGTCAGGCCACCCGTGCGGCGAAGGCGTCCTCGTCGAAGGGGCCGACCACGGCCAGCACCCGCTCGGCGCCGAGGATGCGGTCGGCCACCCGGCGGAGGTCATCGTGGGTGACGGCCTCGGTGCGGGCGACCGTCTCGTCGAAGCCGAGGACGTCGCCGTGGATCAGCTGGCTGCGGCCGATGCGGTTCATCCGCCCGGCCGAGTCCTCGAGGGACAGGGCGAGGGAGCCCTTGATGTGGCCCTTGGCCACGGCCAGCTCCCGGTCGGTGACCGGGCCGGTGGCCAGCTTGTCGAGCTCGTCGTCGATCAGCGCAAGCACCTCGTGTGCTCGTCCTGGCGCGGTGCCGGCGTAGATGGCCAGCGCCCCACTCTCCACGTAGGCCGCCCGGTAGGAGAACACCGAGTACACCAGGCCGCGCTTCTCCCGGATCTCCTGGAAGAGCCGGCTCGACATGCCGCCGCCGAGGATCTGGTTCAGCACCGAGAGCGCGAAGCGGTCGTCGTCGTGGCGGTCGAGGGACCGCATGCCGACCACCAGGTGGGCCTGCTCGGTCGTGCGGTGGTGGACGATCAGCGGGCGCACCGGGGCCAGCGCCGGCCGCTCCCGTGGAGGGGCCGAACCGGGGCGGACGGTGCACCGCCGCTCGATGCCGGCCACCACGCTGTCGTGATCGAGGTTCCCGCTGGCCGCCACCACGATGCTGGGTGGCTTGTAGCGGGTGGTGAAGTAGCCGTCGATCTGCTCACGGGTCATGGCGGTGATGGTGGACCGCTCCCCCAGGACCTCCCGGCCCAGGGGGTGGCCGGGGTACAGCGCCTCGTGCAGCAGCTCGTGCACAAGGTCAGAGGGCTCGTCCTCGTGCATGTTGATCTCTTCGAGGATGACCTGGCGCTCGGCCTCGATCTCGTCCGGACGGAACGCCGGCGCCCACATGATGTCGGACAGGATGTCGAGCCCCAGCTCGAGGTCCTCGTCGATCAGGCGGGTGTAGAAGGCGGTGTACTCCTTGGTGGTGAAGGCGTTCATGTCGCCGCCCACCGCCTCGATGTCCTCCGCTATGGAGTGGGCGCTGCGGGTCTCGGTGCCCTTGAACAGCAGGTGCTCGAGGAAGTGGGAGGCCCCGGCTTCCGCCGGGGTCTCGTCGCGACTGCCGGCGTCGACCCAGAAGCCGATGGTCACCGAATGCGCGTCAGGCATCGCATCGGTGACCACCTGCATCCCGTTGTCGAGCGTCGTCGCCCGGATCCTGTCGGGCACTAGCGGGAGCGGCGCCGGTCGCGGTCCCGGTTGCGACGAGGAGCCTCACCCTGGCCACCCTCCGGGCGGCCAGCTGCGACATCTGCAGGACCGAGGTCCCCGAACTTCTCCTTGGCCTGGGCCTCGAACTGCGCCTCGAAGGACACAAACTCACGACCTTCGGTCGCGAGTTCCGAGCCGCCACCGGACGGCCGGTCGCTGCGCGGCCGGTCGGACGCCGAACGGTCGGCCGAAGGCCTTGACCGGTCGGAACCGGAGGACTGCCGGGCCGGAGGCCCGTCTGAGCCGTTGCCTTCGGGGGCGGCATCGTCACTGTCGCCGACAGGCGACAGTGCGACTTTCCCCTGAGGGTCGATGTCGTCGACCCTGACAGTGATGTCGGAACCAAGGCTCACCACATCTTCGACTCGCTCGACCCGCTTGCCGCGGCCCAGCTTGGAGATGTGGAGCAGGCCGTCACGCCCGGGGAGGATGTTGACGAAGGCGCCGAACTTGGTGATGTTGACCACCTTGCCGGTGTAGACGTCGCCCACGTTGGCCCGGGGCGGGTCGAGGATCTGCTCGATCCGCTTGTGGGCCTCGGTGACGGCCACGCCGTCCTTGGAGCCGATGGTGACGGTGCCGACCACGCCGTTGTCGTCGACGTTGATGTCGGCGCCGGTCTCCTGCTGGATGGTGTTGATGACCTTGCCCTTGGGCCCGATGACCTCGCCGATCTTGTCCATCGGGATCTCGAAGCTGATGATCTTCGGGGCCGTCTCGCGGACCTCGGAGCGGGGCTCGGCGATCGCCGCGTTCATGACGGCCAGGACCTCGAGGCGGGCGTCGCGGGCCTGGGTGAGGGCCGCAGCCAGCACGTCGGCCGGGATGCCGGCGATCTTGGTGTCGAGCTGGAGGGCGGTCACGAACTCCGCCGTGCCGGCGACCTTGAAGTCCATGTCGCCGAACGCGTCCTCGGCGCCCAGGATGTCGGTGAGGGTGGTGTACTTGCCCTCGGCGAAGACCAGGCCCATGGCGATGCCGGCCACCGGCGCCTTGATCGGCACACCCGCGTCCATCAGGGACAGGGTCGAACCGCAGACCGACGCCATGGACGTCGAGCCGTTGGACGACATGCAGTCGGAGACCGCACGCAGCGTGTAGGGGAACTCCTCGACCGGGGGGACGACGGGCAGCAGGGCCCGCTCGGCCAGCAGGCCGTGGCCGATCTCCCGGCGCTTCGGTCCCCGCATGAACCCGGTCTCGCCGGTGGCGAAGGGGGCCATGTTGTAGTGGTGCATGTAGCGCTTGGAGTCGTCGATGCCGATGGTGTCGAGCATCTGCTCCATGCGTGGCATGCCCAGCGTGGCGACGGTGAGGACCTGGGTCTCACCCCGCTGGAAGAGGCCGGAGCCATGGGCGGTGGGGATCAGCCCGATCTCGGCCGAC
>CADCTB010000073.1:5012-6457 GCA_902805665.1 uncultured Acidimicrobiales bacterium | reverse complement strand
GACACCGACGCCGTACGGGCCACCGGGATCACCGGCGTCCTCGCCGAGTTCAACCTCGTCGCATCGTCCGACGAGCTCGGACTGCTCGAGAGCGCGCTTCCGAACTTCGTCTCCGCTCGAGTGAAGTTCGGGCTCATCGAGGCACCGCAGCAGCAGACCGGGCCGCCGAAGGCCAGCGACGGAACGTACCGGACGATCGCCTCCACCAGCCAGGTGCGCCTCATGGTCACAGTGCGTCTCAAGGTCGACGTCGTCGGCCTCGGCCTCCTTGATGTGGACGTGCCCTACTACTTCGCGGCTGGTAGCGCCCAGGCGAAGCTCGACACGCTCCACTGCTCGGCCGGTGCAGCGACGCCCACGAAGGTCGACATCCGGGCCGTCACCCAGCCGGTGACCGTCAGCATCGGGTCTGTCGCCGACCCCAACCTCAAGAACCCGGCGTCCACACCGGCGCCGGGCGTTGCCACCCTCGTCGACGTCGACCTCGGTCTCACCAGCGTCGAGCTCAAGACCACCACGGTCGTCTCGACCACGGTGGGTGCGGCCAACACGCTCCTCAGCTTCGACCCGCCCTACACAGCCACCGCCGCTCCGAAGAACGTGCCCGGGACGCAGATCACCGGCGTCCCGACGCTGGGCAGCACGAACCTGGACGCGACCGTCACCGTGCTTGGCCTGATCAACCTGGGCCTGGAGACGAACCTGACCACTGCGGTGGTGAACGCCATCGTCGCCGCAGCGATGCCGCTGGTGAACAACCTGTACAAGCCGATGGCCAAGGCGCTCGGGCTGTCGATCGGCGGCGCCGACGTCTGGGCTCCGCCGGTCCAGAACTGCAACCCGACGTCGTTCAACACCGACCCCACCAGCAGCGTGGGCCCGTCCACCCCGTACGGCTACCAGATCCCCTCGCTCGTCGGCTGAGCGCTGCTAACTGTCGGGCGCAGGTAGCTGCGCCCGACAGTTATTGCATGAGTGGTTTCCCTCGTCTATAGAGGTTGGGACACTCCTCGAACAGGGAATATCGGTCGCTGGTGAGTCGCTGTACCTTCGTCTGGGCCCACGCGCTGAACAGCTGCATGGCGCACGAGGACGACCTCGGCCTGTTCAACTGGTCGTGCGCCGACTCGGTGGCGCGGGTGATGCGCTACGACGCGCGGGGCCATGGTGGCTGTGAGTGCGCCCACTTCGAGGACCGGGCCTACCGGTGGTCGGCCCTCGTCGACGACATGCTGCGGGTTCCGGGTCAGGGCCCGTTCGTGGCCGGTGGCGCCTCGATGGGCGCGGCCACGGCGATCTACGCCGCCCTGCGGGCCCCGCGACGGGTTCAGGGCCTGGTCGTCGTCACCCCTCCCAGCGCATGGGAGTCGCGGCCGGCCCAGGCCGAGGCCTACGAGGCCGCGGCCCGCATGGTGGAGCGTCGCGGGTTGCCGAGCTACCTCAAA
>CADCTB010000073.1:0-5002 GCA_902805665.1 uncultured Acidimicrobiales bacterium | reverse complement strand
GCGTGGCCTCCCCAGCTATCTCAAGGCGCTCCAGTCCGTCGGCCAGCCCCGCATCCTGGCCGAGGAGCTGCCCGAGGCCGGCGACATCTGGGTCCGGCACCTCCGCCGGATGGACGAGAAGGTCATGCCCTCCATTCTCCGGGGGGCGGCATCGTCCGATCTGCCGACCAGGGAGGAGGTCCACAGCCTGGTCGTCCCCACGCTGATCCTGGCCTGGACGGGGGATCCGGCCCACCCGGTCTCCACCGCTGAAAGCCTCGCCGAGCTCATGGTCATGAGCGAGCTGCACGTGGCCGACGACCTGGCCGGCGTCCGCCGCTGGCCCGAGCTGGTCCGCGACTTCCTCGGCGGGATCTGTCAGTGGGAGGAGCCGGACTAAGGCTGGGGGATCGGCGCCGACCGGAGAAAGCCGGCCATGTCCTCCGCCCGGTACAGCTTGTGGGTGGTCGGGTGCTGCGGTGACTTGCCGACGACGACCCCGTCGACCGTCTCGCCCCAGAAGCCCTCGTACACCTGGCCTGACCGGTGGGGGTCCTTGATGTAGTGGTTGACGATCTTCTGCACGTCGAGGCCGGAGCCCGTCCACGACGGCTCGTCGAGGAAGAGGATCACCCGCGGCGCGAAGAGGCTGACCGCATTGCGGAACCGGGCGGGATCCTCCCCGACGTGCAAGAGCGTGGTCAGGGCGAGGGACTCGCCCAGGCCCCACGTCGGGTAGCGCAGGCGGAACAGCTCCTGGGACCACCTGCGGACCTCGCTCCAGAAGCCCAGGGGATCGGGGTAGAAGAAGCTCTCGTTGGCCTCGCCGAGGGCGAGGGGCCGGTCGTGCCACGTGAGCACGGGGTCCCGCCACACCGGCGGCTTGGTGGTGACCAGCAGCAGCCAGGCGTTCAGCGAGCCGGGGGAGTTCGGTGGCCACTCGCCGGCCCGGCCGGC
Organism: uncultured Acidimicrobiales bacterium; assembly: GCA_902805665.1. GTDB lineage: Bacteria > Actinomycetota > Acidimicrobiia > Acidimicrobiales > AC-14 > CADCTB01. The sequence continues at coordinate 4,066 of CADCTB010000073.1, read as the reverse complement.
CAGGGCGGCCCGAGCCCGCTTTCCCTGCGCCCGGGCGGCCGCCAGCCGTTCGTCGGCCCGCGGGGAGAACAGGAGGGAGTCGGGACGTCGGAGGGTGATGATACGTTCCTTATCGGCCATGGTGGTGGTGGGCTTGACGGGTGGAATCGGGTCGGGAAAGTCCACCGTCTCGGCGATGCTCGCGGCGCGGGGCGCGGTGGTGATCGACGCCGACCAGCTGGCCCGGGACGCGGTGGCCGTGGGGACCGTGGGCTTCGCCGCGGTGGTCGACCGCTTCGGGCCCGGCGCGGTGGCCGCGGACGGCACGCTCGATCGGCGGGCCCTCGCCGGGCTCGTCTTCGACGATCCGGCTGCCCTGGCCGACCTCAACGCCATCGTCCATCCGCCGGTCCGGGCCGCGATCGCCGACCGCTTGGCCGAGCTGGCCGGCACCGATCACGTCGTCGTCCTGGAGATCCCGTTGCTCGTGGAGTCCGGCCGCTCCTACGGCCAGTCGGCCGTGATCGTCGTCGACTGCCCGGAAGAGGTCGCCCTGCGCCGCCTGGTCGGCCGCGGCATGGACGAGGCCGACGCCCGCCGCCGCATGGCCGCCCAGCTCTCCCGGGCCGACCGCCTGGCCGCCGCCGACCTCGTCATCGACAACTCGGGCCCGGTCGAAGCCCTGGAACCGCAGGTGGCGGCGCTCTGGGATCGCCTCACCCGACCTTGCGACATTGAGCGTCGTCAGGGCGACGTTTTCTGACACCAGATCGGAGAAGGACGTCGATCACCTCGGTCTGGCGACGTGTCACCTGGTTCCATGTGAAGCGGACCGACCGCCACCCTGCCGCCACCCGCCGGTTATCCCGGGCTCGATCGGCCTCGAAGTCCAGCTTCGACATGTGGTGCCTGCGCCCGTCGATCTCGACCAGCAGGCGAAGGTCGAGGTAGGCGTAGTCCACCCGGCCGGCCCAACCATCACGGTCGCCGACGTCGTGCTGCCGTACAGGCTCCTTGAGCCCGGCGGCTCGCAGGAGGGCTAAGAACCGGCGCTCGAGCTCGCTCGCAGGAGCCACATAGCCGTCGCTGCGATCCTCGAGGAGACGGTCCAACAGCGCGATTCCATGCCGCCCCGGGCGACGAAGCTCGGCAAACGCCTCGTGGAGGGCGGTGAGCCCGACGATCCCGGCGCTCAGACAGTTGTCGATGGCTCGTTCCGTCCGGGCCGGAGGAAGGGCGCCGGCCAAGTCGACAAGCGTGCGAGCTGCCCGTGTGACTGGGATGTGCTCGATCGAGGTGACGTGGTGGGGCGGTAGCTGCAAGCTCTGGTGAACGATCGTGCGGAGGTCACGGTGTCGTTTCGACCGCAGCGTCGTGACCTCGATGTGGCGTCGACCGAAGCCCGGCACGCCGAGGAGCGCGGCGGCCGAGCGGTGGGACGCCACGGCACCCGGACCGGCGGCCAGCACGGCAGCGAGCATCTGCTGCTCCCAGGAGCGGGGAGTGCCCGACAGGCAGAACGTGCAGTGCCCCAGTGGGCCCCAACGCCCGGTGCCGACCCTGTGTCGAATGGCGGCGTCGGTGAAGCCGAGCTGCCGGAGCTGCGCCAAGGTGAACACGCCGTGTTGTCGCTCCGCGAGCCGGGCCAGAAGATCGTCCATGAACGAAGTACAGCAGAAGGGTGTGACAGCACCACGTTGCGACCCCGAGCGTCGTCTGACGACGGTGATTGTCGCAGGGTCGTCGTACCCTGGGCGGCGTGCCTCCGTTCCAGGTCGTCAGTGACTTTCGGCCCGCTGGTGATCAGCCCAAGGCCATCGAGGGGTTGGCCGCGGGCGTGGAGCGGGGCGACCGGTTCCAGACCCTGCTGGGCATCACCGGGAGCGGGAAGAGCGCCACGGTGGCGTGGACCATCGAGCAGGTCCAGAAGCCGACGCTGATCATCGCCCCCAACAAGTCCCTGGCCGCCCAGCTGGCCAACGAGTACCGGGAGTTCTTCCCGAACAACCGGGTCGAGTACTTCGTCTCCTATTACGACTACTACCAGCCCGAGGCGTACCTCCCGTCGAGCGACACGTACATCGAGAAGGACAGCTCGATCAACGACGAGATCGAGCGGCTGCGGCACTCGGCGACGTGGGCGCTCGTGTCCCGCAGAGACGTGATCGTGGTCGCCTCGGTCTCCTGCATCTACGGGCTGGGGACGCCCGAGGAGTACACGAAGCACGTCCTGCCGGTGAGCCGCGGGATGGAGATCGACCAGCGGGCCATCCTCCGCCAGCTGGTCGACATGCAGTACGAGCGCAACGACATGAACTTCATCCGGGGCAAGTTCCGGGTCCGGGGCGACACGATCGAGGTCCATCCCGCCTACGAGGAGCAGGGGATCCGGATCGAGCTGTTCGGTGACGAGGTCGAGCGCATCAGCCGGGTCGACCCGCTCACCGGGGAGATCCTGGAGGTCCTCGAAGAGGTCGTCGTCTTCCCGGCCACCCACTACGTGGCCGGCGAGGACCGGATGAAGCGGGCCATCGGCACGATCGAGCACGAGCTGCAGGAGCGGCTCGCCTGGTTCGAGAAGCACGGCAAGCTGCTCGAGGCCCAGCGCCTGCGCATGCGCACCAGCTACGACCTGGAGATGATGCAGGAGGTCGGCTTCTGCAACGGGATCGAGAACTACTCACGCCACATCGACGGACGCGTCGCCGGCCAGCCGCCCCACACGCTGCTCGACTTCTTCCCCAAGGACTTCCTGATGGTGATCGACGAGTCCCACGTCACCGTCCCCCAGCTCCACGGCCAGTACGAGGGCGACCGCTCGCGCAAGGAGACCCTGATCGACCACGGCTTCCGCCTCCCCTCGGCGGCGGACAACCGGCCCCTGCGGTTCGACGAGTGGTACGAGCGGGTCAACCAGTGCATCTTCCTGTCGGCCACCCCGTCGGACTACGAGATCGGCCAGTCGACGCAGATCGTGGAGCAGATCGTCCGCCCCACCGGCCTGACCGACCCCGAGGCGGTGGTCAAGCCGACCAAGGGCCAGATCGACGACCTCATGGAGCAGATCCGGCTCACTACGGAGAAGGGCGACCGCGTCCTGGTCACCACCCTGACCAAGAAGATGGCCGAGGACCTCACCGACTACCTGCTCGAGCTGGGGGTGCGCGTGCGGTACCTGCACAGCGAGGTCGACACCATCCAGCGCATCGAGATCCTGCGCGACCTGCGGCTGGGCGAGTTCGACGTGCTGGTCGGCATCAACCTGCTCCGGGAGGGCCTGGACCTGCCCGAGGTGTCGCTGGTTGCCATCCTCGACGCCGACAAGGAGGGGTTCCTCCGCAGCGAGACGTCGCTGATCCAGACCATGGGGCGGGCGGCCCGCAACGTCGACGGTCAGGTGATCATGTACGCCGACAAGGTCACCGACTCGATGCAGCGGGCCATTTCGGAGACCAACCGCCGGCGGGGCGTGCAGGAGGCCTACAACGCCGAGCACGGCATCGACCCCCAGACCATCCGGAAGGCGGTCACCGACATCCTGGCCATGCTGCGCCCAGATGGGAACGGCGAGGCGCCTCGCCCGGGCAAGGACCGCCGGTCGCGGAAGCGGGACAAGGTCCACAGCGATTTCGCCGAGCTCCCGCAGGACGAGCTCGAACGGCTGATCCGGACCCTCGAGGAGGAGATGAAGGAGGCGGCCACCGACCTACGGTTCGAGTACGCCGCCCGGCTGCGCGACGAGATCCACGACCTCAAGCGGGAGCTGAAGCAGGTCGTCTAGCCGGGGAGCGGCCGGTTCGACAGCACGAGGGTGCGATCGCCGTGGGCCAGCACCCTCCGGTACGGGAACCGCCGCTCGGCTTCGGCGATCACCAGGCGGTCACGGGCGTACCAGTCCGACGTGGACGGCCACCACGCGGCCACGACGACCACGTCGCAGCCGCCGAGCTCCGAAGGGTCGGTGACGGCGGTGAAGTCGCCGGGGCTTTCGAGGTAGGCGAGCATCGGCGGCACGCCGATGTTCACTACGCAACTGCCGGCCCCTGCGGCGTTGACCTGGCGGACGAGGGCGGCGGCCTGGCGGTAG
>CADCTB010000072.1 GCA_902805665.1 uncultured Acidimicrobiales bacterium | reverse complement strand
AACGGAGAGCTACCAGCTGCTCGAACGGCTGGCCGCCCGCATCGCCGACGACGTCCTCGCCCTCGACCCCCGCATCACCTCGGTCACCGTCACCGTGCGCAAGCTCCGCCCGCCGGTGCCTGCCGACCTGGCCTGGGCCGCGGTCACGATCACCCGCACCGCCGGGCGATGAGGGCCTACCTCGGCCTGGGCTCCAACCTGGGCGACCGGCGGGCCTCTCTGCGTGCGGCCATCGCCGCCATTCCCGACGTGGTGGCCGTGTCCCCGGTCTACGAGACCGAGCCGGTGGGCGGTCCGCCGGACCAGTCGCCCTACCTGAACCTGGTCGTCGCCCTGGAGACGGAGCTCACCCCCCGGGAGCTCCTGGAGCTGGCCCACCACCTGGAGGAGGCGGCCGGCCGGGTCCGCGCCGAGCGCAACGGGCCCCGAACTCTCGACGTCGACGTGCTGCTCGTCGGTGACCTGTCCGTCCACGAGCCCGACCTGGTCGTCCCCCATCCCCGCATGTGGCAGCGGCGGTTCGTGCTCGCCCCCCTGGCGGATCTGGCCGAGGGGGACGTCCGCCCGCTCGGGCCCCTGTAACCGTCCTCCATTATCGTCCCAGGCTGTGAACGAGCTTCGGGCCGCACACCCCTTCCGGAACCTCGACGACACCCAACTGGCCGCCCTGGCCGGCCGGGGCGGGTCGCGCACGGCGCAGGCCGGCGAGGTCGTCTGCCGGCCGGGCGACGACTCCGACGGCCTCTACGTGGTGATAACCGGCCGGGTCACGATCTGCCGGCCCGATCCCGAGGGGCACCTGGTGGAGCTGGGGGAGCGGGGCCCCGGCGGATCCTTCGGCGAGCCCAGCCTCCTCGACCCCTCGCCCCGCTCGGCCCTGGTCACGGCCACCGAGGCCAGCCGGTTCTTCGTGCTCACCCGACCGGCCTTCCTGGCCTTCATGGCCGACATGCCCGAAGCCGTGCCCGGGCTGCTCGAGGGGATCGGCACCCAGCTGCGGCTCACCCAGGAAGCGCTCTTCGCCGAGTCGGTGAAGGAGCACGCGCTTCAGGTGCAGCTCCACGCCGGCCGGTACCGGGCCCTGGCCCAGCTGGTGGCCGGGGTGGCGCACGAGATCAACACCCCGCTGGGCGTGATCACCACCGCGGCAAGCATCCTGGCCCAGGACCTGGCCGCCCTGGTGTGCGACGCGGGCCCCATCACCGGCCCCATCGAGGACGCCATCGAGGCCGCCGCGCTCATCTCGTCCAACCTCGAGCGGGCCACCCGCCTGGTCGAGCGGTTCAAGAGCCTCTCCACCAGCCAGGCCATCACCGTGGTGGAGGAGGTCGACCTCACCGCAGTGGTCGACGACGTCCTCGCCCTCTACGGGCCCAAGGCCCGGGCCGCCCACCTCAGCATCGAGGTGCGCGACGAGCGGACATACCCGGACGAGCCCTGGGTCGGCAATCCCGGCTCGCTGGCCGAAGCCCTGCTCAACCTGCTTTCCAACGTCGAGCGATACGCCTACCCCGGCCAGGCCGGTGGACGGGTCGAGATCGTCCTCGCCGGCGACAACGGGCACCTCGACGTGACCGTCCGCGACTTCGGCCGCGGCATCTCCTCCGAGAGCCTCGGGAAGGTGTGGGAGCCCTTCTACACGACCGGCCGCACCATCGGCGGCACCGGCCTGGGGCTGTCCGTGGTGAACAACCTCGTCACCGACGGCATGCACGGCACCGCCGAGATCCGGTCGCAGCCGGGCAAGGGCACCGCCGTCCACCTCCACTTCCCCCGTACTCCCGAGGAGCAGTCATGAACGGCGACCCCCTGCTTCCGTCCCCGGCCATGCGGATCCTCGTGGTCGACGACGAGCCCGATGTCGCCGCGGTCACCCGGCTGAGCCTTCGGGGCATGCGCCACGCCGGGCGCCCGGTGGAGCTGGTGATCGAGACCACCGGCGCGGGAGCCGTCGCCGCCATGCGAGCCGACCCCGGCATCGCCGTCATCCTGCTCGACGTGGTCATGGAGACCGACACCGCCGGTCTCGACGCCTGCCGGGCCATCCGCGAGGAGCTGGGCAACCGCTTCGTCCGCATCCTGCTGCGCACCGGCCAGCCCGGCGCCGCCCCCGAGCGGGCCACCATCGACGACTACGACATCGACGGCTACCTCCCGAAGGCCGAGCTCACCACCACCCGGCTCTACGCCGCGGTGCGCACCGCGTTGAAGGCCTTCGACGAACTGGTCGACCTCGACCGCCACCACCGGGTGCTCGCCCTGCTCAACGACACCGCGGTGTCGTTGCACCCGTACGAGCCGTTCGAGGTCATGCTCCAGCGCATCCTCGGCGCGGCCACCGCCCTGGTCCCCACCCCCCTGGCGGTGGTGGGCCTGCACGTCCGCCCGCCGGGCGGCGAGCCCCGCCAGTGGCTGCTCCACCTGTCGACGTCATCGTCCGACGACGATCCTGCCGCCGCTGCTGCGGCAGCCGCGGAGCGGGTCGAGGCCCACCTGGCGGAGGAGGACGAGCCGGAGCCGGGGTCCGCGGCCGGGGGGTACCTGGTGCCGTTCAGCCTCCACCACGACCTGGGCGAGGGCTGGCTCTACGTCGACGGCGTGGTCGCCGACCCCCTCGCCCGTTCCGCCCTGCCGCTGCTCGGCGCCCATGCGGCCAACGCCCTGTACTCCGCCGCCGTCCACCCACCCACGCCGGTCCGGCGAGCGGTCATCGTGGAAAGCTGACCGGCAGTAGGCTGGCCTCGTCGAACGGCACCCGTCCGGGGCCGGAACGAGGTGTGACATGAGAGTGCTCGATCGCGGCGACCAGCTGCGCAAGGAGTTGGACGCGGCTCGGGCCGCGGGCCGCACCGTCGGGCTCGTCCCCACCATGGGTGCGCTGCACCAGGGCCACGCCTCGCTGATCCGCCGGTCGGCGCGCGAGTGCGACCTCACCGCGGTCACTGTCTTCGTCAACCCGCTCCAGTTCGGCCCCTCGGAAGACCTCGACAGCTATCCCGCCGACCTGGCCTCCGACATCTCGGTGGCCACCGCCGCCGGCGCCGCACTGCTGTTCGCCCCCCCGGTCGACGACATGTACCCCGGGGGCCGCCCCGGGGTGACCGTCCACGTGGCCGGTGTCGACATGCTGGAAGGGGCAAGCCGCCCCGGCCACTTCGACGGGGTGGCCACCGTGGTGGCCAAGCTGTTCAACCTGGCCGGCCCGTGCCGGGCCTACTTCGGCGAGAAGGACTGGCAGCAGCTCGGCGTGGTCCGCCGCCTCGCCGTCGACCTGTCGTTCCCGGTCGAGGTCGTGGGCTGCCCGACCGTGCGGGAACCCGACGGCCTGGCCTGCTCCAGCCGGAACGGAAAGCTGTCGCCCACCGAACGTGAGGCCGCTACGGTGCTGTACCGGGCCCTCACCGCCGCCGCGGGGGAGCCGGATCCACGCCGGCGGATGGCCGAGGTGGTGGCCGGCGAGCCCCTTGCGACCCTGGACTACGCCGAGGTCGTGGAAGACCGGCTGCTGATCGCAGCCCGTATCGGCGGCGTCCGCCTGATCGACAACATGAGAGTGGGAGTCTGATGCGCCGTCGCATGATGAAGTCGAAGATCCATCGGGCCACGGTGACCGGCGCCAAGCTCGACTACGCCGGCTCGATCTCGCTCGACACCGGGCTCATGAAGTTGGCCGACATCCGCGAGTTCGAGCAGGTGGCGGTGCTCGACGTCGACAACGGCAACCGGTTCGAGACGTACGCCATCGCCGGCGAGCCCGGGCAGGTCCAGCTCAACGGGGCCGCGGCCCGCCTGGTAGAGCCCGGGCACAAGGTCATCGTCATCACCTACGCCGACTTCGACGACGCCGAGCTGGCCGGCTTCGAGCCCCTGATCGTCAAGGTCGACGCCGACAACCGCCCACAGTGAGCCCTGCGGCCGGGGAGACACTGTGAGCCAGCTGGACCTGCTCGTCCTGGGCAGCGGGGTGGCCGGGTTGTCGGCCGCGGTGCAGGCCGCCGCCTCCGAGCCAGGCGTGCGGGTCGGCGTGCTCTCCAAGGCCGACCTGGCCCAGGCCACCACCCGGTGGGCCCAGGGTGGCGTGGCCGCGGTCCTCGGCGGCGACCCCGACTCCACCGACCTCCACCTGGCCGACACCCTGGCTGCCGGCGCGGGACTGTGCGACGTCGACGCCGTGCGGGTCCTGGTCGACGAAGGTCCGGGGCGGGTCCAGGACTTGATCGCTCTGGGGGCGGTGTTCGACCTCGACGCCGCCGGCAGCCTCGCGCTGGCTCGAGAGGGGGGGCATTCCGTGGCCCGGGTGGTCCACGCCGGTGGGGCGGCCACGGGCGCCGAGATCGAGCGGGCCCTGGTCGAGGCGGTGCGCACCACTGCGGCATCGGTCATGGAGCGGTGGTTCGCCGTCGACCTGCTGGTCGAGGACGGCAGGTGCCGGGGCGTCGTCGCCCTCGACCCCTCCGGCGTCCGCCACGAGGTCCGCGCCACCCACACCCTGCTGGCCACCGGAGGCGCCGGCCAGCTCTACGCGGTCACCACCAACCCCGCCGAGGCCACCGGCGACGGCGTGGCCATGGCCCTGCGGGCCCGGGTTGCCGTCGCCGACCTCGAGTTCGTCCAGTTCCACCCCACCGCCCTGCACCACCCCCAGATGCCCCGGCCCCTGCTGTCGGAGGCGCTGCGGGGTCATGGCGCCCTGCTGCGCGACGTCGACGGCGAGCGCTTCGTCGAAGAGCTCGCCCCCCGCGACGTGGTGTCACGGGCCATGGCCGCCCGCATGCTGGCCCAGGGCGTGACTCACCTGTGGCTCGACGCCACCGGCCTGGAGTCGTTCAGCTCACGCTTCCCGACGATCGCCGCCGACCTGGCCGCCGCCGGCCTCGACCCCGCCGTCGACTGGCTGCCGATCGCCCCCGCCGCCCACTACTGCATCGGCGGCGTCCTCACCGACCTCGACGGTGCCTCGGCGCTGCCGGGCCTGTGGGCGGCCGGCGAGGTCGCGTGCGCCGGTGTCCACGGCGCCAACCGGCTCGCCTCGAACTCACTGCTGGAGGGCATGGTCTTCGCCGCCCGGGTGGTCGAGGCCATCGGCCGGGGCAAGGACGGCTGTGAGGAGACCGGCGCCATGCGCCCCTCGAACCGGCTGACGCTCGACGCGCCCGCGGCGCCGGCCACCGACGCCGACCCCATCAAGGTCCGCGAGCAGATCCAGCATGCAATGACGATCGGCGCAGGGGTGGTGCGTGACGCCGCGTCGCTCGAGGGCGTCGACCTCGCCATGCCCGCTCCCGCCGACCGCGCCGACGTGTGTGAGGTCCGCAACCTGGCCACGGTCGGGGCCGCCCTCGTAACCGCAGCTGCGGCCCGGGAGGAGAGCCGGGGCTGCCACACCCGCAACGACTTCCCGACGACCCAGCCGGTCCTCGCCCGCCGGTTCGTCATCTCATGAGCGGAGCCGCCGGCCGGGCCTGCCGGCCTCGCCGGAGCGGAGCGGAGGCCCCTGCCGGAAGGCCCTTCCGGGCTGGCGGGCGTAGCGACCAGGGGACACAGTGACCTTGTCGGAGCTGGTGGCCGCCGCCCTGGCCGAGGACCTCGGCCCCCTGGGCGACATCACCGCCGCCCTCCTGCCCTCGAAGGCCACGGCGGAGGCCTTCCTCGTTCCCCGCACCGACGGCGTCCTGGCCGGGTGCACCGCGGCCCGGGAGGCGTTCCTGCAGGTGGGAGTCACCAACATCTCCTGGTCGGCGTGGGACGGCGACGAGGTGATGGGCGGCACGTCCGTCGCCATGGTGAAGGGCCGCCTGGCCTCGATCCTCACCGCCGAGCGCACCGCCCTCAACTTCCTGTGCCACCTGTCGGGCATCGCCACCCTCACCCGCCGCTACGTCGACGCGGTGGCCGGCACCGGAGCCCGCATCCGTGACACCCGCAAGACCACCCCGGGCCTCCGGACCCTGGAGAAGGCGGCGGTCCGGTTCGGCGGCGGGGTGAACCACCGGGGGAACCTCTCCGACGGCGTCCTGGTCAAGGACAACCACCTGGCAGGCGTCACCATCACCGAGGCGGTGTCGGAGTCCCGCCGCCTGTGGCCGGGCCGGATGGTGCAGGTCGAGTGCGACGACGTCGACCAGCTGGAGCAGGCGTTGGCCGCAGGCGCGGACCTCGTCCTGCTGGACAACATGTCGCCCGACGAGGTGGCCTCGTGCGTGAAGCTGGTCGCCGCCTCCGTGGCCGAACGGAACGGAAGTCGGTGCCTGGTCGAGGTCAGCGGCGGCGTCAACCTCGATACCGTCGCCGCCTACGCGGCCGCCGGCGCCGACCTCATCGCCATCGGGGCGCTCACCCACTCCGCCCCCGTCCTCGACATCGGCCTCGACCTGTGTTGATCGCCGTCGACGCCGGCAACACCCACACCGTCGTCGGCCTGTTCGACGGCGACGAGCTGGTCGACCACTGGCGGATCGCCA
>CADCTB010000071.1 GCA_902805665.1 uncultured Acidimicrobiales bacterium | reverse complement strand
GCGAGCTGGCGCGCGGCGAGGCGCTCGACTCCGACGACGTCCTGGGGGAGCTGCCGCCATACGACCTGTCGAGCGCCCATCATCACGCCGTCCTCCGCCGCCGGGGCCAGCGCTACGGAGCCGAACTCCTGACCCTCGGCTTCGACACCATCGAGCTCGTTGTCGACCGCCCCCCGGCGGAAGGACGAAGCCCTGGCCGTGGCCCGTGAGCAGTTCGCCTACTGCCCCCACATCATGTGGCAGGGGGTGGCCACGATCGGCGCCCTCGCTGCCACCCAGGCGCGATTTCGGCTCTGGCACTTCCGCCCCAAAAGGCCGACGCCGGTGTATCAGCCGGGTATGCGGCGCGCTCTTCTTTCCAGCGAGCAGGCGGTGTCCGTACTGGTGACGTGTCGCCACGGGCACGAGCCATAGAGGTCGCGGCTCCGAACGGCGGAGGAGACGGTGGACGAGAAGGTCATAATCGCGAAGGTCCTGGTCGGTACCGGGGCAGGCAGGATTGACGCAGATCCGGCGGTGGCAGCGGCCGCAGCCCTTGCCGACCGGCAGGACGCTGAGTTGGTCGTCGTCGGACCCCGCGGAACGTTCGACGAGAGCGCTCCCCGGGCAGAGGACGAAATCCTCCGGCACATCACCCGCCGGTTCCCGGACCTGAACACCCGCAGCAGGCAGGCCTCGGGGAACACGCTCGTCGACGTCGTCGAGGTGGCCCAGGAGGAGATGCCCGACGTGCTCATCGTCTGCAACCCGTTCGGTGCCGACGACGTCGCCCCACCCGAGTCGCCGCCCGTCGATCTCGGCGTGCTGACCGCCGAGACCCCGGACACCCGCAGCCCCGGCTTTGTCTCGAGCCTCCGTGCCTTCTACGCCCGGCGCATCTCGTGGGCCGCGCTGCTGGTGACGTCGCTCCTGCTGACGTTCGGAGGCGGCGCAGTCATGTTCACCCTGCACGCCCGGTACCGCGGTGAGAAGGGGCCACCGATCAACGACTGGTACCACTGGTTCCTCGACTCGACGATCGGCTTCGTCACCCTGACGCCGATCCTGTTCCTCATCCTCCCCGGCGTCCTGTGGGCGCTGGGTGATCCGGGCCAACCCGCGGCGAGAACCCGGAGGACCCGGGTGAGGGTGTGGTGCTACGCCGGCCTGGTCGGCCTCATCTTCGCCCTGGTCACGGGGCCTGGCCCCCTGGTGCACAACGTGATCGCCGGTGAGGGGACACCCCTCGCCGACTTCGTCACCGAGCTGTTCGGGCGTGACCCGGCGGTTGCCGCCCGGAACGCGCACGCCCCCGCCAGCTCGCCGCTCACCGAGTCGCTGCTCCAGCTCGGTGCCGGCATGCCCGTGTACGTGGGCCTGACCTGGCTGTCCATCCACTTCATCCGGGCCACGAGTCGTCGACGCACGCCCGAAAGCAGCTCACCAACAGACCTCGAAACGAAGGGAGAAGCATTCTGATGGGTCACGGCCACAGTCACCTCCGCGCCACCCCGCAGTCGGCGTTCCACCACGAGGGACGGTTCGGCCGTCTCTTCCCGAACCTGCCGACGTTCGCCGCGGATACGCCCGAGATCAGGGCCGCCCTCGTCGCCCTCGGCGCCCAGGGCGGGCCGATGGACGCCAAGGACGACCTGAGAGATCCCATAGCCCTGGTCACCGATCCGGCCCAGAGCGCCAACAACCCCAACAACCCCTCGCTCACCGCCGGTTTCACGTTCCTCGGCCAGTTCCTCGACCACGACATGACGTTCGACCCCACGTCGAGCCTGGCCCGCCAGCAGGACCCGGAGTCCATCCGGAACTTCCGCATCCCGGCTCTGGATCTCGACAGTGTCTACGGCGGGGGTCCCATGACGTCGCCCCACCTCTACGACGCCACCATCGACCGCGGCCAGACGACCCTGCTGACCGAGGAGATCCCGGGATCCGCAGCGGTGTCCATCGACGGCAGCCCCCGCTTCGACCTGCCCCGCAACAGCCAGAGGACCGGCCTGGCCGGCGACGCCCGCAACGACGAGAACCTGATCCTCTCGCAGTTCCACCTGGCGCTGCTGCGCTTCCACAACCGGGTGGTGGTCGATGTCAAGGCCCACGCCACTGCAGGTCAGACGCTCGGGGAGATCTTCGCCGAGGCCCAGCGGATCGTCCGCTGGCACTACCAGTGGATCATCCTGCACGAGTTCCTGGTGAAGACCGTGGGCCAGTCCACCGTCGACGACATCCTGACCAACGGGCTCAGGCACTACAGGTGGCGGAACCAGCCGTTCATCCCGGTGGAGTTCTCGGTGGCGGCCTACCGGTTCGGCCACTCGCAGGTCCGCCCGAGCTACCGGGCCAACTTCGCCACCAACGCCACCGAGCCCACCCAGCAGTTCTTCGCCCTCATCTTCGACCCGAGGTTGCCGGACTCAGACGACCCGCCCGACCTGCGCGGCGGCAAGCGGGCGCCCCGCCGCTTCATCGACTGGCAGACCTTCTTCGACTTCGGCGACGGGCGGGTGGCTCCGAACAAGCGGATCGACACCAAGCTGTCCACCGTCCTGTTCGACCTGCTCGGTCAGCCCCAGGGCGAGCCGACGTCGCTCGCCAGCCGCAACCTGCTGCGGAACCTTGCCATGAAGGTGCCGTCCGGCCAGCGCGTGGCCCGGGCCATGCGCCTGCCCGCGTTGCTACCGGCCGACCTCGACGTCCTCACGCCGTTCGGCCTGCAGGCGCACACGCCGCTGTGGTTCTACGTCCTCCGCGAGGCGGAGATCATGTGCGACGGGCAGTGTCTGGGCCCGGTCGGCGGCCGGATCGTGGGCGAGGTGATCGCCGGGCTCATCATGGGTGACCGCCAGTCGTACCTGCGCCAGGACCCCGACTGGGTCCCGACCTACGGCCCGGACGGATCGTTCGCCGTCGTCGACCTGTTGCGGGTCGCCGGCGTCGTCGCCACCATGCCCTGACCGTCCCGGAGTTGGTGTGGTTTGAACACGAGAGTGGGATCCGGTCGCCTGACGCCCCAGGCCAGCCCGAGGGCTTCGAGCGACTGGATCACCCACTTCGACGGGTCGAAGCTGAAGCGCCTCCAACCGTGGAACGCGCAGGTGGGCTGGGCGTGGTGGTTGGCGTGGTACCCCTCGCCCAGAGCCAGGACCTCGACCAGCCGGTTGTTGCGGCTGTCGTCGGCCAGGTAGGCGTTGCCCACCGAGTCGGTGGCCGGCCGGCCCCACTTGTGGCAGAGCGAGTTCACCGACCATGTGATGTGCAGGACGATGACGACCCGCAGGAACCCGGCGACGAGCAGGCCGTCCCAGCCGGCCACCGCAAAGGGGATGGCGAAGCTGGCCAGGGCCAGCGGCACGTACCAGCGGCGCTGCCAGCGGGCGATCGGGTCGGCTTCCATGCGTGCCGAGGTGCGGAACTGCGCCGGCCGCTCGTAGCGGACCAGCAGCCAACCCATGTGCGCCCACAGGAGCCCCTTGAGGCCCGGGTACTCGAGGGGGGAGTGCGGGTCGAGGCCGGGCTGGTCCTGGAAGTGGTGGTGGACCCGGTGGTTGAGCACCCACCCGGTGACCTCGCCCTGGAGGGCCATGGCGCCACTGATGACCAGGGCCCCTCGCACCCACGGGTGGCACTTGAACCCGTTGTGGGTCTCCATCCGGTGGTAGCCGACAGTGATGCCCAGCTGGGGGATCAGCCACATGACGGCGAAGATCACCCACACCTTGGCCGACGGCGGTGACCGGAACACGCTGAAGACTGCGATGGCGGCCATCAGGTGCAGGAAGCCCAGGATCACGATGCTCTGGGGGTTCAACTGCTTCTTCGGAGTCAGCCCGATCGGCTGCTCCGGCGCCATGATGGCGGTCACAGAACCTCCGCGGCCACGGGCCAGGACGGCCGCAGCTGCTCAACGAACGCCGCCCGGCTCGGGCTCTCCTGAGCCAGGGCGAACAACAGGGCCTGGACGAGCACGAGGTGGAAGGCCCGGGCCTCGGCCGGCGCCGCCTCGTCGGCGAGTCGCAGGTCGAGGTTGTACAGCGCGTTGGTCAGGTACTCGAGCTCGTCAGGGTCGACGTCGACCTGCCACTGGAACACGTCGCCGGGGCGATTCGCGCCCGCCCACGACTCGACGTAGGCGGCGACGTCGTCGAGCACCTGGGTAGGAAGCTTGACCGCCGTCTCCGGCTGGCGGCGCCGCGCCTCGATCATCTCCCGGGCCCAGCCGATCCACGCCTCTGCGCTGGTCGGCGCCACCGGTCCTACGCACACCCTTACCCCTGCCATCAAGATCGCCCCTCCTCTGGAGCTCACTGCGGTCAGGAACGCGAGTCGCTTTCGGTCATCGCTGCCCCGGACACTTGAACTGCGCGTCGCTGTCGGTTGAAACGACGCTGTCGGGTCTGGGACAGCGGTCCTGCGGGTGCTTCGTCGACGATGGGCCCCGTGCTGCGGCCGCCCGCGACTTCAGGGCGGCATCAGGGCGTTCGTACGACCGTCACATTCTATCCGGCTCGGCGGCCTTCCGATGTCGCCGCTTGCCGGGACGGCGACCCGGCAAGCACGAGATCCGGCTTGAGGCCGCCGGAGACCACCTCGGCGGACACGTCGGCCAGCCGTCGCTTGGTCGCCCGGGCGTAGCCCCGCAGGGACGAGAAGGCCTGGTCCACGCCCGTGCCGCCCCGCTCGGCCAGCATCCCCTTCGCCTGCTCGATGACGACGCGGCTCTCGAGGGCGTGCTGCAGCTGATCGGTGAGGACGTGGGCGTCGCGCATGGCCCAGAACTGGCACAGGGCGATGGCGGCCACGTCGGCCATGGCCTGGCCGGCGGCGACGTCGGCCGGCGTGAACGGGCCGGGCTCGCGCCTGAACAGGTTCAGGGTGCCGAGGATTCGCCCTCTCAACCGGAGCGGGAAGGCGTGCGCGGCACAGAACCCGGTGTCGATCGCAAGGGGGAGGAAGGCCGGCCACCGCTCGGGCGCCTCGGACAGATCGTCGGCGATGACGGCTTCACCAGCCCGGTAACAGTCCACACACGGCCCTTCGCCGTGCTGGACCTGGAACTGCTCGACCAATTCGGTGGCCTCACTCGTGGAGACCATGTGCTGGAGGACGCCCGCCTCATCCGCGAGGACGAGGCCGGCGGCCGACGCGTCGAGCAACTCGACCGATCGCTCCACCAGTAGGGCCAGGAGCTCGATGACATCGAAGTCGTCGACCAGGGTGTCGGCCAGCTCCACGAGTGTCCGGGCCAGGCACTCCTCTCTCGTCATGCTCCAAGTATCCCTCGCCGCCGCAGGTAGCGGCGCGGCCGCATCGGGCGGCCGAGCCTGGTTCTCGCTGACAGAATGACCCTGGGGCTATGGCGATCGAACCACTCCTCCTCCGCACGCCTGAACCGCCGGTCGTCACAGGCGAACGCCCGAGGACGGTCCGGTCGCCCTGGACCGCCTATGCCCGCACCGTGGGGCTCTACGTGGTGACCCTTTGGGCGGTGGTGACGCTGGTGTTCGTCCTCCCCCGAGCCCTCCCCGGCGACCCGCTCCAGAGCCTCGACGACCCGGACAGCGGGACGTTCGTGGAGGACAACCGGAGCCGCGAGCTGGTGGCCGCGTACTACGGCCTCGACAAGCCGCTGATCTCCCAGTACGGCTCCTACCTCCGGGACCTGGCCGACGGGGAGCTCGGTTGGTCGATCTCGCAGAAGACGCCGGTCAGCACCCTCCTCGGGCGCCGCCTGCCCTGGACGCTCCTCCTGGTGGGCAGCTCCCTGGCCCTGGCGTCGGTCATCAGCTTCCTGGCCGGGGTCACCGCGGCCTGGCGACGGGGCTCGATGGTGGACCGGGCCCTCATCGTCTCCATGTCCACCGCCCGCGCCATCCCCGAGTACGCCATATCGGCCATCCTGCTCATCTCCTTCGCCGTCTTTCTTCCGATCTTCCCCATGGCCGGTGGCCAGCGGCCGTTCGCCACCTACTCGTCGTCCTTGGCGGCGGCGGCCGACATCCTCGACCACCTGGTCCTGCCCATGGCCGCCCTCACCATCGGGCTCATGGCCACCAAGTTCCTGATCGTGCGCAACACCGTCATCGGCACCCTGGGCGAGGACTACATGCTCCTGGCCCGGGCCAAGGGCCTCCCGCCCCGGTTGTTGAAGTACCGCCACTCGGGCCGCAACGTCCTGCTGCCGTTCCTCACCGCCCTCGGGGTGCAGGCGGGCTTCGCGGTCAACGCATCGCTCTTCGTGGAGACGGTCTTCGCCTATCCCGGCATCGGCACGCTGATCGGGAGCGCGGTCACGGCTCGTGACTACCCGCTCCTCCAGGGCACGTTCCTCATGCTGGCCTTGGCGGTGATCGCCGCCAACTTCTTCGTCGACCTGGCCTACCGGTGGCTCGACCCGAGGGCCGGATGAGCCTTCCCGCCCTCGCCCTCCCCGTCGGCCGCACCCGGCCCGTGTCCCGCACGCGGGCACGGGTCGCAGGTGTGGCG
>CADCTB010000070.1 GCA_902805665.1 uncultured Acidimicrobiales bacterium | reverse complement strand
CGGTGCCCTGGTTGGCGCTCGTGGGGCGACCGCGGCGGCGGCGGCTTCGGTGCACGGCACCGGCGGCGGGCGCCGCCGTGCCGTCGCTGGAGAGACGGAAGCGGGCGGGAAGGGGCGCACCGCTACGGGGATGAACCCGGCTGGCCGCGTCGGCGGGCACCGTGCCGGTGCGGACGGCCTGGACCAGCCCGGGGAGCCGTAGCCAGCGGACCTCATCGGAACCGGCGATCGCGCCTCGCGCCGCCAGGCGCTCACCCAACTCCCAGGCGGCCCGGGCGGTGAGCTCCTGGATCCAGCGGGCTCGCAGCCGGAGCGCCTCTCGGAGCACCGCGGCCCGATCGCCTCCGTCGGCGGGAGCCGCAGTGGCAACCGGGAGATCCACGGTGGGGGGCAGCGTCAGTGACGACCCGATCCGGGGTGAGACGAGCGCCAGCACGCTTGGGTGGGTCGTGGCGATCTCGTCGTCGGTCAGCCCGGCGGCCCGGCCGGCGGCCAGCGCCCGCAGGCCCACCGAGGCGGCGGTGGTGGTCGACGCCGCCGCGTCGGCGGTAACCAGCCACCCCATGAGGACCTCGTGCCCGTGAACGGCGGCGAGCCCCTGCGCCGACGTGCGCAGGAGGCCCAGCAGCTCCCGATCGGAGAGGCGTTCGACGGCGCCGACGGCCAGCAGGTCAGCGTCGACCTTGGCCACCAGGTCGGCAGCCAGAGCCGGCAGCGCGGCGCGCAGGCGACCCACCCGCCAGGCCGCCACCAGACGGCGCATGGGCGGCCGGGGGTCGAGCCGGCGGAGGGTCGATATGGGCGGGTCGCCGCCGAGGAGGTCGAGGTCGGCGGCCACCCGGCCGCCGATGGTGGTGACGACGGGCGACGCAGCCAGACGGCGCCTGGTGGTGGTCCCGGCCAGCGCCAGTGCGGAGCGCAGCCCGGCCCGCAGCGGCTCGACCCAGAGGTCCTCCTCCAGCGGCGACAGGGGGTCCGGGAACGTCTCGGCCACCGGGCCGGGGCCGAGCGTCGGTCCGCCCACGGGTGAGGCGCCCGCAGCGGTGACCGGCCGGCTCTGCAGGAGCCACAGCTCGCCGTCGGCCCCGAACGCCCACTCCACGTCCTGGGGGCCGCCGAACACCCGCTCGGCCCGGTGGGCCAGCGCGCCGAGGTGGCGCAGCTGGCCGGCGGTCAGCGGCCCGTGGCCGGGGCCCTCCACCACCCGGCGCCGGGAGAGCACGTAGCGGCTCCCGTCGACCTCACCGCCGACGACTGCCGCCGGTCCCGCTTCGCTCGCCGACACGACGATGTGGTCGCTCCGGCCCGAGACCGGGTCGATGCCGAACATCACCCCTCCGACGGTCGGCTGCAGCTGGGGCTGGATCAGAACCGCCATCGGGGCCGTGACACCGTGCGCGTCGGGGATCCCCGCCAGAGCCACGACCTTGGCCGATTCGAGCACGGTGTCGATGGCCCGCCGGAACGACGGCCAGTCCCGCACGTCGAGAACCGACGTGAACATGCCGGCCATCGAGCTGGTGCTGCCGTCCTCGACGGTGGACGTCGAACGGACGACGACCGGCCGGCGGCCACCCTCCGAAGCCACTGCCCACGCGGCCCTGAGCTCGGCGTCGACGGGGAACGTCGCGTCGCCGTCGGCCGGTGGCCCGAACGCGCCGGTGGTGACGACCCATCCCGGGAGCACCGGCAGGCCGGCCCGCAGCGCCCGAGCCAGAGAGGAAGCCTTGGCGCCGACCACCTCCGGGTCCAGCGCCGCCGCTGAGTCCAATGTGACCACTGCCCCGGGCGCCGCCACGCTCGGGCCGGGATCAAAGATTGCCGTGCTCACCCACTCCACCCCCGTTCACCGGGCCCTGCTCCGTGCAACTCCCGGCTATTGCCTCTCATTCCAACCTCGGCAGGCGCGACATTTGTGAAATGTTGCACAAGCCGATTCCTTCACTTGTGTTATTTGGACACAAGAGCGACGCAAAGGGAAGTAGGCAGGCAAGCCTCTTTGCAGGGTGGGGTCAGCACCCCCCGGCCCGTGAGGCCGGCAGGACGTCGGGATCGAGCTCGCGGGCCAGGCGGCGGAGGGCCCGGTGCTGGATGCCGCGCACGGCTTCGGGCGCCCTGCCCATCGCCCGGGCCACCTCGTCGACGTCGAGGCCGTCGACGACCCGCATCACGACCACGTCGGCCTGGTCGGGCGGGAGCAGCCCTGCCACCTGCGCCGCGAACGCGGCGGCGACGGCGGGGTCGCCGTTCATCGACCGCTCACGCCGCCGTCCCGGCCGCCTGGATCCGTCGATCACCCGGTGCCGGGCGGTGGCGGCCAACCAGCCGCGGAACTCCCGTTCGTCCCCGGTGAAGCGTGAAAGGCCGCCTGCGACATCCAGCCAGACGTCGGACGCGACGTCGTCGGCCCGGTGGGGTGCGATCACCGCCAGCGTCCGCAGCAATCCCGGCTGGAACCGTCGGTACAGCCAGCCGAGCGCCCGGGGCGAACCGACGCGGGCCGACCTGAGCACCTCGTCGAATGTGGGCCGCCGGGCCTCGCTCATGTCCAGTGTGTCGACCGCCGAGGCCCCGTCCTGAAGCGCAAGCGGGCGACGAGCGTGGGACTACCGCGACGCCACGCACTCCTTGACCGCAGATCGGAGCTCGTCCCTGGACGCGTCGGGCTGCGCGGCCCGCGCCTCGGCCAGGCACTCCTTGGCGCCGGAGATCCTGGCTCCCAGCCGGCCCGGGGTGACGCCCGCCTGCTCGAGGCACGCGTGCGCCGCGGCCCGGGCGGCGGCTTTGTCGTCGGGGTGGTCGGCCTTCGCGCCCTGCAGGCAGCTGCGCACCGCCTCCCGCTTCGCCTGCTGCTCCGGGGTCGGCGTGCGACCTTCGATCCCGGCCTCGTCCAGACAGGCCTTGACCGCGTCCCTGAGCGCAGCCTTGTCGGCGTCCGGAGCCGCCTGACGGGCGACGCTGAGGCACGCCCTGGCCGCCTCCCGCTTCGGCCCGTCTGCGCCGGCGGTCCCGGCCCATGCGGCCGCGCCACCGCCCACCGCGATGCCGGCTCCTACTACCGCGGCAAGAACACGTCTCATGCACAACTCCTCGTCGTCGGGTTGACGACTGCATCGTCTCCAACCCATGTGAGGCGCCGCCGACGGAAGTGTGAGGAAACTGTTACGACAGTGCGGACACCACGTGGTCGATGGCCCCGGTGAGGAGGGCGACGTCGTCGGGCTCCACGCTCGGGTAGACGGCCACCCGCAGCTGGTTGCGGCCGAGCCGGCGGTACGGCTCGGTGTCGACGATCCCATTGGCCCGCAGCACCTTGGTGACCGCCTTGGCGTCGATCGAGTCGTCGAGGTCGATGGTGGCCACGACGGGGCTGCGGGCGGCGTGGTCGGCGACGAAGGGGGTGGCGAAGTCGGACTTCTCGGCCCATCCGTAGAGGATGTTCGTCGACGTCTCGCACCGGGATGCGGCCCACTCGAGTCCGCCGTTCGCCAGGATCCACTCGAGCTGGTCGCACATGAGGAAGAGGGTGGCCAGACCGGGGGTGTTGTAGGTCTGGTTCAGCCGGGCGTTCTCGATGGCGGTGGCCAGGCTGAGCGACTCGGGGATCCACCGACCGGTGGCCTTGATCTTGTCGACCCGGGCCAGGGCGGCCGGGGAGCACAGCGCGATCCAGAGCCCACCGTCGGACCCGAACCCCTTCTGGGGGGAGAAGTAGTAGACGTCGAACTGACCCGGGTCGACCCGCATGCCGCCGGCGGCCGACGTCGCGTCGACGAGGACCAGGCCCTCCTCGGCCGGGGCGGGCCGCAGCACCTCCATGGCCACCCCCGTGGACGTCTCGTTGTGGGTGAGCGCGTAGGCGTCCACGTCGGGGTTGGGCTTGGCCTCGGGGTGGGTGCCGGCCGGGGACTCGATGACGTCGGGGCTGTCGAGGTGGGCGGCGTTGGCCACCATGGTCGTGAACGACTCGGAGAAGTTGCCGAACGACAGGTGCTGGCTTCGGCGCTCGATCAGCGAGAACAGGGCGACGTCCCAGAAGTACGCGGCGCCACCATTCCCGAAGACCACCTCGAAGCCCTCGGGCAGCGCGAACAGCTCGCCCATCCCGGCCCGCAGGCGACCGACCACCGACTTGACCGGAGACTGCCGGTGGCTGGTCCCCAGGTAGGTGGGCGCGGCGGCGACCAGCGCGGCCATGGCGTCGGCGCGCACCTTGGACGGACCGCTGCCGAATCGCCCGTCGGACGGCCGCAGGTCGGCAGGAATGGTGATGTCGGGGGATGAGGAGCTCATTGCCAGCCACTATCCCTCAGACCGGTGGAAGCTGAGGAATCGGATTCCCGGCGACAAGGGAGCCGATCACGCCATATCTCTTTGCGGTCGTGGGGCGGGCATGTGACTATCGACCCGTGCCCGAGCCCACCGCTTCGCGTTTCGCCCGCCTGTCCCGCCGGATCGCCGCCATCGAGGAGTCGGCCACCCTGGCGGTGGACGCCAAGGCCAAGTCCCTCGTGGCCGCCGGCCACGACGTCATCGGCTTCGGCGCCGGCGAGCCCGACTTCCCGACGCCGGCGCACATCGTGGCCGCGGCGGTGGAGGCCGCCCCCCAGGCCAAGAACCACCGCTACACACCGGCCGCGGGGCTGCCGGACCTCCGTGAGGCGGTGGCGGTCAAGACGGCGAAGGATTCGGGCTATGAGGTGGCCGCCAACCAGGTGGTGATCACCAACGGGGCCAAGCAGGCGGTCTACAACTCCTTCGCCGCCCTGCTCGACCCGGGCGACGAGGTCCTCATGCCCGCGCCCTACTGGGTCACCTACCCGGAGTCCATCCGCCTGGCCGGTGGGGTGCCCGTCGTGGTGCCGACCGACGAGGCCACCGGCTTCCGGGCGACGGTCGACGCGCTGGAGGCGGCCTGCACGGAGCGCACGAAGGTGCTGCTGTTCGTGTCCCCCTCGAACCCCACCGGAGCGGTGTACACCCCCGAGCAGGTGGCCGAGGTCGGCCGGTGGGCGGCCGAGCGCGGGCTCTGGGTGGTCACCGACGAGATCTACGAGCACCTGGTCTACGGCGACCACATGTTCTCGTCGATGCCGGCACTGGTCCCTGAGCTCGCCGACCGCACGATCGTGGTCAACGGGGTGGCCAAGAGCTACGCCATGACCGGCTGGCGGGTGGGATGGATGATCGGCCCGACCGACGTCGTCAAGGGGGCCGTCAACCTGCAGTCGCACGCCACGTCGAACGTGGCCAACGTGTCGCAGCGCGCCGCGGTGGCTGCGCTCACCGGCGACCAGTCCTGCGTGGGCGAGATGCGGGCTTCCTTCGACCGCAGGCGGCGGCGCATGTACGAGCTGCTGGCCGCCATCCCCGGGGTCACGTGCCTCGAGCCCGAGGGCGCGTTCTACGCGTTCCCGTCCTTCGCCGGCGTGCTGGGCCGGCCCCTGGCCGGGGGGCGGACCGCGGCCACCACCCTCGAGCTGGCCGAGATCGTGCTCGACGAAGCCAAGGTCGCCATCGTCCCGGGTGAGGCCTTCGGTGCCCCCGGCTACGCCCGCCTCTCCTACGCCCTGGCCGACGACGCTCTCGAGGAGGGCGTCAACCGCCTCGCAACGCTGCTGGGCCGGTAACCTGGGCCGATGGACGAGCGGCCCTCCGAGCGGGATGACGAGGTGCCCGACGACGAGGCGCCGCCGCCGCCCGGCGACGAGCCGTTGGAGGCGTTCTACGGCCAGGACGACATCTTCGGACTGAAGCTGGGGCCGAAGCCCATGCCCCGGGTGCCGCCGAAGCGGGCCCGGACGGCCACCGGGGCGCTGCTGACCGGGATCGCCCTCGGCCTCCGGGACATCTTCGACCCCGAGAAGAAGCGCGACACCATCGCCATCGAGCAGGAGGCCCCCGGGGAGCCGGAGGGTCCGCAACGCTACGAGATCCGCCTGAACAGCAGTCCGCGCGACGGCCAGGCCATCTACCGGCCCTGGGTCGACGACGAGCATCCCGACCGGGAGTAGATGCGGGGCGCACAGTGTCGCGGGCTGGGGAACCCAGGACCCCGTGTGCGACCATGGGCCCATGGCCAGGGTTTTGATCACCGAAGAGCTCGCCGAGCGGGGGCTGGCGCGCCTGCGTGACGAAGGTCACGAGGTCGACGTCCGCCTGGGGCTGACGCCGGAGCAGCTGCTCGAAGTGGTTCCCGGCGCGGCCGCCCTGGTCATCCGGTCGGAGACCCAGGTCACGGCCGAGGTCCTCGAGGCGGGCACCGACCTGGTGGTGGTCGGCCGGGCGGGCATCGGGCTCGACAACGTCGACGTGGCCGCCGCCACCCGGCGGGGCGTCATGGTCTGCAACGCCCCCCTGTCGAACATCGTCACCGCGGCCGAGCACACGATGGCCCTGCTCCTGTCCTCTGCCCGCAACGTGCCCCAGGCCTCGGCCGCCCTGAAGCAGGGCAAGTGGGAGCGGTCGAAGTGGACCGGCGTCGAGGTCCACGGCAAGACCCTGGGCCTGCTCGGGTTGGGCCGGATCGGCACTCTTGTCGCCCAGCGGGCCTACGCCTTCGGCATGCGGCTGGTGGCGTGGGACCCGTGGATGTCGCCGGAGCGGGCCCGCAAGCTGGGCGTCGAGCTCATGGAGCTGGAGGAGGTCGTCCGCGAGGCCGACTTCATCAGCATCCACCTGCTCAAGTCGCCCGAGAGCGTGGGGCTGGTCGGTGAGGATCTGCTGGCCCTGGCCAAGCCCAGCCTGCGCATCGTCAACGTCGCCCGAGGCGGCATCATCGACGAGGCCGCCCTGGCCACGGCCATCTCCGAGGGCCGGATCGCCGGCGCCGCGATCGACGTGTTCGCCAAGGAGCCGACCACCGAGTCGCCCCTGTTCGGGCTGCCCTCGGTGGTCGTCACGCCTCACCTGGGCGCCAGCACCGCCGAGGCCCAGGACAAGGCCGGTGAGACCATCGGCGAGCAGGTGTCACTGGCCCTGGCGGGCGAGTTCGTCCCCTACGCGGTCAACGTCGACGCCAGCGAGGCGGCCGAGGCCGTCCGCCCGTTCCTGCCCCTCGCCGAGCGTCTGGGCCGGACCTGGGCGTCGCTCGAGGACGGGCAGCCGAAGTCGCTGGCCATCGACTACCAGGGTCAGCTCGCCGACTACGACACCCGCATCCTCAGCCTGGCCGTGCTCAAGGGCGTCCTTGCCGCCCACGGCACCGAGCCGGTGTCCTACGTGAACGCCCCGCAGCTGGCGGAGGCCCGGGGGATCGACGTCCAGGAGTCCCGGACCGCGGCGGCCCACGACTACGTCAACCTGATCACCCTCCGGGGCGACGGCCACTCCCTCGCTGGCAGCCTCTTCGGCCTGCGCGACGAGGCCCGGCTCGTCATGGTCGACGACCACACCGTCGACATTCCCCCGGCACGCCACATGGTGTTCGTCCGCAACGACGATCGTCCGGGGATGATCGGCCTGGTCGGCGCCACCATGGGTCGGGCCGGGATCAACATCTCGGACATGGACGTCGGCCGCTCGCCCTCGGGCGTCGCCGCCCTCATGGTGCTGTCCACCGACCGTGCGCTTCCGCCCGAGGTCATCACCGAGCTGCAGTCCGCCGACGGCATCCTCCAGGTGGCCACGGTCAGTCAGGAGTAACCGCCGAATCGGCGCCGGCTATGGCGGGCGCCATCAAGCCGCCGAGCGGAGCGACGCTTGGCCTTGACGGAACAGCGGCAACGGCCGCCAAAGGCGGCTCGAAGCCTTCCGCGTCGCGAGCGCAGCTCGCTACTACCGCAAGCCTCAGGCGGCCATCAAGGCCGCCGAGCAGAGCGAGGCACGCCTTGACCGTCCAGGCCGCCGAGCGGAGCGAGGCTTGGCCTTGACGGAACAGCGACAACGGCCGCCAAAGGCGGCTCGAAGCCTTCCGCGTAGCGAGCGCAGCTCGCTACTGGCTCTTCTTGGGGGCCTTCTTCGCAGGGGTGGCCTTCTTGGCCACGGGCGTTTCGGCCGCCGTGGCGTCTGCCGGTGGGGCGACCTTCTTGGCCGCCGCCTTCTTCGGGACCACCTTCTTCACCGGTCCAGCCGCGGCAGGGGGAGGGGGAACGGGGGCGGCCGCCTTCTTGGCCGGAGCCTTCTTCGCCGCCGCCTTCTTCTTGACCGCGGGCTGGCCGGCGAGCCCGGGTATGCCCGACTCGGGGGGTGCCTCGGCCGCGGGCGCAGGCTCCGGTGCCGGTTCGGGCGCGGGATCGGGGACGGCGCGTATGGCCGCCTTCTTCTCGATGATCTCCTCGAACATCACCGGCTCGATCAGCTCCGGCTCGGGAGGAGTCTTCGGCAGGTTGGGGTTCGGCGGCGGCGACGGCGCCCAGTCGGGGGACGGACTGCCCAGCTCCGATGCCGAGCGCCGGCCCTTCAGCACCTTGAACAGCGCCAGCCCGATGCCGGTCAGGAGCCCCAGGCGGATGACGAAACGCAGGAACCCTCTGATCATGACGACTTCCTGATCATCCCAGCGACCCTACTTGACGGTTTGCGGCGCGAATGTCATCCTCGAAAGGAGATGTCCCCTTCTTTCGGCACCGCGCGCGCTTTCAGCACCCTGCTCCTTACGTAGCGGCGGGCGCCTTCCGGTGCTCGCCAACGCCTCTCGACCTTCGGGCCGGGAGGTTTTTTCTTTTCCAGAGAGGACTCCTGCACCATGAACGACCCCGACAAGCTGGTCATCTTCGACACCACGCTGCGCGACGGCGAGCAGTCGCCGGGCATCTCCCTCGACGCGGCCGAGAAGCTGGAGATCGCCGAGCAGCTGGCCCGCCTCGGGGTCGACTACATCGAGGCCGGTTTCCCGGTCGCCAGCCAGGGCGACTTCGAGGCGGTGCGGGCCATTGCCCGCACCGTGCAGGGCCCGGCCATAGCCGGCCTCTCCCGCACCCAGGTCAGCGACGTCGACCGCTGCTGGGACGCGCTGCGCGACGCGGAGCGGGCCCGCATCCACGTCTTCATCTCCACCAGCCCCCAGCACATGGAGCACATGCTGAAGATGGACCGGGGCCAGGTGCTGGCTGCGACGCGCAGCGGTGTCGCCCGGGCCGCCGAGCACACGACCGACGTCGAGTTCAGCCCCCAGGACGCCACCCGGACCCCGCTCGACTTCATGCTGGAGGTGCTGCAGGCCGCGGTCGACAACGGTGCCACCACCCTGAACATCCCCGACACCGTCGGCTACGGCATCCCCTGGGACTTCGGCGCCCTGATCCAGTACATCCGCCGTGAGGTCAAGGGCGACTACGTCACGTCGGTCCACTGCCACAACGACCTGGGACTGGCGACGGCCAACTCCCTGGCCGGCGTGCAGGCCGGCGCCCGCCAGATCGAGGTGTGCGTCAACGGCCTGGGAGAGCGGGCCGGCAACGCCGCGCTGGAGGAGGTGGTCATGGCCGTGAAGATCCGGGCCGACCAGTTCCCGGGCCTGAGCACCGGTGTGCGCACCGAGGAGCTGGCCCGCACCAGCCGGCTGGTCAGCCGCCTGACCGGCTACCCGATCCAGTACAACAAGGCGGTGGTGGGCCGGAACGCCTTCCAGCACGAGTCGGGCATCCACCAGCACGGTGTGCTGGCCGACCGCAGCACCTACGAGATCATCGACGCCAACTCGGTGGGCCAGGTCGGGAGCCAGATCGTGCTGGGCAAGCACTCGGGCCGCCACGCCTTCTCCGACACCTTGGCCAAGATGAACATCCACATCTCGGGCGACATGCTCAACGCCGCCTTCAACCGCTTCAAGGAGCTGGCCGACCGCAAGGTGGAGCTGACCGACGCCGACCTGGAGGCCATCGTGGCCGAGGAGATGGGCGAGCGGCTGGAGGACACCTACTCGCTGGAGTCGCTGGAGGTGAGTGGCGGCACGGTGGGCGTGCCCCGGGCCACCGTGGTCGTCCTGCGCGCGGGGGAGAAGATGGAGGCCACCGGTGAGGGCGACGGCATGATCGACGCCGCCTGCAAGGCCATCAAGGCCGCCACCGGCGTCGACGGGACCCTCACCGGCTTCAACGTCTCGGCCGTGACGGGCGGCGTCGACGCCCTGGGCGACGTCATCGTGCAGCTGGAGGCGGGCGGCATCCGGGTGTCGGGTCGGGGCGTGTCCACCGACGTGGTCGAGGCCTCGGCGCGGGCCTACCTGAGCGCGGTCAACAAGGTCCTCCGCATCCAGTCCCGCGCCGAGGTCCGCCAGGACGAGGTGGGGCCGTGAGCGGAGCCGCCGGCCGGGCCAGCCGGCCCAGCCGGAGCGCAGCGGAGGCCTCTGCCGGGTGGCACGTGAGGGCCGGCGGGCGCCGCGAGCAACAGAGGAAGAGACCGTGACCGGCCCGGGAGGCCGGTACCGGAAGCACTCGCCGGGCCCTTCCACGGGGGCCCGGTGATGTCGAGCGCGGTGGGGCCACTCCGGTGGCCGGGTTGCCGTATGACGCCCAGGAAGTAGAGGGCCGCTGGCAGGCCCGGTGGGACCGCGACCCGCCGGCGCCCGCCCCCGACGGCGAGCCGTTCTACAACCTGGCCGAGTTCCCGTACCCGTCCGCCGAAGGCCTGCACGTCGGCCACGTCCTCACCTACTGCGGCGTCGACGTGGTCGGGCGGTACCAGCGCATGCGGGGACGGGCGGTGTTCCAGCCGATGGGCTTCGACTCCTTCGGCATCCACACCGAGAACTACGCGCTCAAGATCGGCGAGCACCCGGCCGCGCTGACCGAGCGGACGATCGCCAACTACCGCCGCCAGCTCAGCCGGGTGGGATGCGCGTGGGACTGGACGGGCGTGGTCACCAGCGACCCGTCGTACTACCGGTGGACGCAGTGGCTGTTCTTGCAGCTGTTCCGGGCCGGTCTGGCCTACCAGGCCGAGGCGGCGGTGGTGTGGTGCCCGTCCTGCGCCACCGTGCTGGCCCACGAGCAAGTGGAGGACGGCCGGTGCGAGCGCTGTGCTTCGCCGGTCACCGAACGGGTGATGCGCCAGTGGTTCCTGCGCATCACCGCATACCGTGAGCGCCTGGTCGCGGGCCTTGACGCGCTGGACTGGCCGGAGCCGGCCAAGAACACCCAGCGGCGGTGGTTGGCGGGCATGCACGACTGGCTGATCTCCCGCCAGCGCTACTGGGGACCACCCATCCCCATCGTCTACTGCGACGTGTGCGGGGCGGTGCCGGTGCCGGAGGACGAGCTGCCGGTCCTGCTCCCCGATGTGGCCGACGTGCGGCCCACCGGCGACGACCGGTCGCCGTTGGCCACCGTCGCATCCTTCGTGGCCGCGGCGTGCCCATCCTGCGGCGGGCAGGCGCGTCGGGAGACCGACGTCTCCGACACCTTCCTCGACTCCTCCTGGTACTTCCTGCGCCACCCGTCGGCCGACGTCCGTTCCGCGGCCTGGGACCCCGACCGGACGGCCCGCCTGCTGCCCGTCGACCTGTATGCCGGCGGCCCCGAGCACGTCGCCCGCCACCATCTGTACGCCCGCTTCGTCACCATGGCCCTGCACGACCTGGGACTGGTGGGCTTCGAAGAGCCGTTCCCGCGGCTGCGGTTGCACGGCACCATCACCCGGGACGGGGCCAAGATGAGCAAGAGCCGGGGGAACGTGGTGAACCCCGACGAGTACGTCGACCGCCACGGCGGCGACGTCCTACGGGCCCATCTGCTGTCGAGTGGACGGTGGTCGGCGACTGCCGACTTCAGCGAGGCCGGCATCACGGGAGTGGAGCGGTTGTTCACGCGCATGTGGCGGCTGGCCCACGGTGGGCCGGACGCCGGGCCCGGGGTAGGACCGGAGGCCCTGGCGCGGGGTGTGGCCCGGGTGGCCCGGGGCATCGAAGACCTGCGGTTCAACAACGCGATGTCGGCGCTACGGGAGCTGGCCGCCCAGGCCTCGCCGGCCGAGGCGCCCACCCTGGTCCTGCTCCTGGCCCCCTTCGCCCCGTATCTGGCCGAGGAGCTGTGGGCGGTTCTCGGCGGCACGTACTCGGTCCACGCACAGCAGTGGCCGGCGATGCGACGGGACAGCGAGCCGTCGACAGTGCAGCTGGTGGTCCAGGTGGACGGCCGGGTGCGCGATCGGCTGGCGGTTGCCCGAGGCATGAGCCCGGCGGAGGCCATTGCGTTGGCGGAATCGACGCCGAACGTGGTCCGGCATCTCACCGATCGCAGGGTCGTTCGCCGCGTCCACGTGCCCGACCGGCTGGTCAATCTGGTGACCGCCGGCGGGGTCCCTGAGGTATAAACTTCGAACAGGTTGAGCCTGTAGCCGTACCTCCTCCCTCTCTGCTCGCCTAGGAGACACCTGCTTGACCGGCATCCACGGCGCCACCACCAGCCCGACCTTCCACGACCAACCGGCGTCGCTGGACCGGCCGCTGCCGGACGTGCTCGCCACGCTCGAAGCCGAGTACTTCGTCGAGTGGCAGGTGGCCGACATCTCACCGCTCCTGAGCTGCGGCACGTCGGCCGAGAACCAAATTCCCTTTCGGTAGTTTGCTTCTCCCGTCGCACGGGTAGCCCATCGCACCGGAGTCCGTCGAGAAGCGGCGGCGCGCCACGTCCATCTTCGCGAGGCGATGCGTGTCGACTGCACCGGTGGTTTCCCCAGGGCGGGGCCGTCCCGCGGCGGTTCTTCTCGACCGAGACGGGACGCTCGTGTTCGACGTGCCGTACAACGCAGATCCCGCCCAGGTCCGACCGGTTCCGGGAGCAGCCACCGCGCTGGCCCGGCTCCGTGACGCAGGGGTCCCCTTGGCGCTCGTCTCCAACCAGAGCGGGGTGGCGCGGGGCCTGCTGACGATGGCCCAGGTGGAAGCGGTCAACCACCGTCTCGAAGAGCTGGTCGGGCCGCTCGGCCCCTGGCTGGTGTGCCCGCACGCTCCGGACGACGGCTGCGGGTGCCGCAAGCCGGCACCTGGGCTGGTTCTGGCCGCGGCCGCCGCTCTGGGAGTGGACCCGGGGGACTGCGTGGTCATCGGCGACATCGGCTCCGACATGGGCGCCGCGGGGGCGGCCGGCGCCCGCGGGATCCTGGTCCCCACTCCGGTGACGCGCGCCGAGGAGGTCCTTGCGGCATCCGAGGTGGCGGACACGCTGGATGACGCGGTCGACCTGCTGGTCGGCCCAAGGGACGCGGTCGACCTGCTGGTCGGCCCAAGCGGCCCGGTCGACCTGCTGGTGGGGGACCGGTGACGGCGCACGTGCTCGTCGTGCGGCTCGACAGCGCGGGCGACGTCCTGCTCTCCGGCCCGGCGGTACGGGCTGTGGCCGCCGGCGCCACCCGGGTGACGTACCTGTGCGGTCCGCAGGGCCGGGCCGCGGCCGGCCTGCTCCCCGGCATCGACGACATCATCGTGCACCGGGCCCCCTGGATCGACCCCGAACCCGAGCCCGTGTCCCGGGCCGCGATCACGGCCCTGATCGACGACCTGGCCGGCCGGGACATCGACGCCGCGATCATCCTGTCGTCCTGGCACCAGAGCGCTCTCCCCACCGCCCTCGTCCTGCGGATGGCGGGCGTCCCCACCATCGCCGCCGTGAGCGAGGACTATCCCGGCTCCCTGCTCGACGTGCGCCACGCCGTCGACGACGACATCCACGAAGTGCTGCGGAGCCTGTCCACGGTGGGCACCCTCGGCTTCCGTCTGCCCGAGGGCGACGACGGCCGCCTGCGCCTGCGGCCCCTTCCCGCCCGTCCTGCGCTGGACCAGCCGTACACGGTCGTCCACCCCGGAGCGTCGGTGCCGGCCCGGGCGTGGTCGCCCACCGCCAACGCCGACCTTGTCGACGCCCTCGTCGCCTGCGGGCGACAGGTGGTGGTCACGGGGAGCCCGGATGAGGCCGGCCTTGCCGCCTTCGTGGCCGGTCGACCCAGGCCGGGCGTGGTCGACCTCGGCGGCGGCACCGATCTCGCCGGGCTGGCTGCGGTTCTCGCCGGAGCGGACGCTGTTGTGGTGGGCAACACCGGGCCCGCCCATCTGGCCGCCGCGGTAGGGACGCCGGTCGTCTCACTGTTCGCGCCGACCGTGCCCTCCTCGCGCTGGGCGCCCTGGGGTGTCCCGAGCGTCCTGCTCGGGCAGCAGGACATCCCCTGCGCCGGTTGCCGGGCCCGAGTGTGTCCGGTCGCCGGGCACCCGTGCCTCTCGTCGGTGCCGGTCGAGGCGGTGGTGGAGGCGGTAGACCGGCTGTCGGCGCCCCTCGCCGTGGGGCCCGTCGGATGAGGGTCGCCATGGTCTCCGACCACGCCAGCCCGTTGGCCGTGCTCGGCGGCGTCGACGCCGGTGGGCAGAACGTCCACGTGGCTGCCCTCGCCCGTCAGCTCGGCCGCATGGGCGTGGAGGTCATGGTGTCCACTCGCCGCGACGACCCCACCCTGCCCCGGTGGGCGGCGCTCGCGCCGGGCGTGGCCGTGCACCACGTCGACGCCGGGCCGCCGTACCCCATCCCGAAGGACGACCTGCTCCCCTACATGGACGCGTTCGCCGCCGACCTCACCCGGGTCTGGCACCGGTGGCGCCCCGACGTGGTCCACGCCCATTTCTGGATGTCCGGCCTGGCCGCGATCCAGGCCGGCCGGCCGCTCGACATCCCAGTCGTCCAGACCTTCCACGCCCTCGGCGTCGTGAAGCGTCGCCACCAGGGCGAGCGCGACACCAGCCCTCCGGAACGCCTGGAGGTCGAGCGCCGGATCGTGGCGGAGGCCGACAGGGTGGTCGCCACCTGCACCGACGAGGTCTTCGAGCTCGCCCGCCTCGGCGCCGACGTGGACCGGGTGAAGGTCGTGCCCTGCGGCGTCGACCTCGGACACTTCAGCCCGGACGGGCCGGAAGAGGCCCGGACCCCGGGCCTGTCCCGGCTGGTGGTCGTCAGCCGGCTGGTCGAGCGCAAGGGTGTCGGAAACGTGGTCAGCGCCCTGGCCGAGGTGCCCGGCGCCGAGGTGGTCATCGCCGGAGGCCCCGAGGAGTCGGCCCTCCCAGACCACGAGGAGGCCCGCCGGCTCATGGGGCTGGCCGAGGCCGCCGGAGTCGCCGACCGGGTCCAGCTCCGCGGCCGGGTCGACCGGGCCGACCTGCCCGCCCTCCTGCGGTCGGCCGACGCGGTGCTCTGCGTGCCGTGGTACGAGCCGTTCGGGCTCGTGGCCCTCGAGGCGATGGCCTGCGGCGTCCCCGTGGTGGCGACCGCGGTCGGCGGCCTGGTGGACACCGTGGTCGACGGGGTCACGGGCATCCACGTGCCGCCCCGGTCGCCGCAGCACCTGGCTGCGGCCCTGCGCTCGCTGCTCGAGGACCCTGTGCTCCGCCGCCGTCTCGGCGCCGCCGGCGCCCGACGGGCCCGCCAGCGGTACGGGTGGAACCGGGTGGCACGCTCCACCCTCGGCGTCTACGGGGAGCTCCTGTGCCCCCCGGTGGAGGACGTGGGGATGGAGGCCCGGTCGTGAGCGCGCTCGACGGCGCCGGCCCGCTGCCGCTTCCCACCGGCCGCCAGCACCTCGCCGCCCTCGCCCGTCCGCTGGCGGCGCTGGCGGCCGACGTGGACCGCATCGACGAGTGGGGGCGGCACCTGGCAGGCGTCCTGCAGGGAGGAGGCCGGCTCCTGGCGGCCGGGAACGGCGGCAGCGCGGCCCAGGTCCAGCACCTCACGTCGGAGCTGGTCGGCCGCTACCGCGACGACCGCCCGGCTTTCAGCGCCCTCGCGCTGCACGCCGAGACGTCCGCGGTCACGGCCATCGCCAACGACTACGGGGCGGCGGCGATCTTCGCCCGCCAGGTCGAGGCCCATGGTCGACCGGGCGACGTGCTCGTGGCCATGTCCACCTCCGGCAGCAGCCGCAACGTGCTGGCTGCGGTTGACGCCGCCTCCCGCCGGGGCATGACCACGTGGGGGCTGACCGGGCGGGGCCCCAACCCGCTGGTCGCCTGCTGCGACGAGTCGGTGTGCGTCGACGCCCCCGCCACCGCCACCGTGCAGGAGGTCCACCAGATCGTCGTCCACCTCCTGTGCGCCGCCGTCGACGTCACCGTCGGCGTGGCCCCACCGGTCGCCCGCCCCGCCCAGAGGATGGTGGTCCGGTGACAGCGAACGTCAGGAGCGCAGTGTGATCGTCGTTGTCGGTGACACGCTGCTCGACCGCGACGTCGAGGGCCGGGTGGAGCGCATCTGCCCCGACGCACCGGTGCCCGTGGTCGACGCCGAGTCGGCCCACGCCCGCCCCGGCGGCGCCGGGCTCGCGGCCGCCCTGGCCCGATCGGATGGCGACGAGGTGGTGCTGGTGACCGCGCTCGGCGACGACGAGGCCGGCGGAACGCTGGCCGCGCTGCTCGCCGAGCGGGGCGTGAAGGTGGTGGACCTCGGCCTGAACGGCGACACGCCCGAGAAGGTCCGCATCCGGGCCGAGGGGCGCTCACTGCTCCGACTCGACCACGGTGGCTCGCCGGCTCCCGTCGGGCCCTGCGGGCCTGAGGTGGCCGCCGCCCTCTCGAGTGCCTCCGCCGTGCTGGTCGCCGACTACGGCCGGGGCATCACCTCCGAGCCCGGCGTGCGGTCCGCCGTGGCCGCCCTCCCTCCACGGGTGCCGGTGGTCTGGGACCCGCATCCCCGCGGTGCGGATCCGGTCGCCGGCGCCCGCCTGGCCACGCCGAACGCCAAGGAGGCGGCCGGCTTGGTTCCCGAGGTCGAAGGTCAGGGGTTCGCCGCCCACACCGCCCGGGCCCGGGCCCTGTCGAGTCGATGGGAAGCCGCCGCAGTCGCCGTGACCCTCGGCTCCGGCGGGGCGTTGCTGACCATGGGCGACGTGCCTCCGATGGTCGTCCCTGCCGATGCCGTCGAGGGCGGCGACCCGTGCGGAGCCGGTGACTGCTTCGCCGCCGCGGCCGCAGCCGCCCTGGCGGGCGGGGCGCTGCCGTCGGAGGCGGTCGTCGCCGCAGTGGCCGCCGCATCCGGCTTCGTGGCTGCCGGCGGAGCCTTCGCGGCGCTGGCCCCGAAAGCCCCGGAAACCGGTCCGCCGCCGGTCCCGGGCGAGGCGGCGGCGATGGAGCTCATCCGCCGGGTACGGGCCGGCAACGGCACGGTCGTGACTGCCGGCGGCTGCTTCGACCTGCTCCATGCCGGGCACGTGAGCCTCCTGGCCTCCGCCCGGGCCCTGGGGGACTGCCTCATCGTCTGCCTCAACTCCGACGAGTCCGTCCGAGGCCAGAAGGGAGCGGACCGCCCCTACGTGCCTCAGGCCGACAGGGCCGCCGTGCTCCTCGCGCTCGGCTGCGTGGACGGCGTGGTGGTGTTCGACGAGGAGACGCCCCTCGCCCTGCTCGACCGGCTGCGGCCCGACGTCTTCGCCAAGGGCGCCGACTACGCCGTCGCCGACCTGCCGGAGGCCGGCCTCCTGGCCGAGTGGGGTGGCCAGGCCGTCGTCCTTCCCTATCTGGGCGGCCGCTCCACCAGCCGTCTGGCCCAGGAGGTCCTCAGCCGTTCCGAACGCTGATCCGCGTCCGCTCCTGCTGGTGTTGCGGGCCCTGGGCCTCGGCGATCTCCTCACCGCTGTCCCTGCGCTCCGGGGCCTCGCCGCCGCCTTTCCTCACCACCGCCGGGTCCTGGCCACCCCGGCCGCGCTTGCGCCGCTGGTCCGCCTCACCGCCGCGGTGCACGAGGTGGTCGACACCGACCCGCTCGGCCCGCTCGACGACTCGTTGGCCGGCGCCGACGTGGCCGTCAACCTCCACGGTCGCGGCCCGGACAGCCACCGGATCCTCCTCGACGCCGCACCACGGCGGTTGATCGCCTTCGGCCACCCCGATATCCCCGAGTCGGCGGTGGGGCCACCGTGGTACGCCACCGAGCACGAGGTCCTGCGGTGGTGCCGGCTGCTCCAGGCCAGTGGGGTCCCGGCCGACCCCACCCGTCTCGACCTGCCCGCGCCGCCCGGCACGCCCCCGCCCGGCGCCGAAGGGGCGACGGTGATCCACCCCGGCGCCGCCTCCGTCTCCCGGCGGTGGCCGACGGAGCGGTGGGCGGCCGTAGCCCGCCACGAGACCAATCGGGGGCGCGCCGTCGTCGTCACCGGCGGTCCCGCGGAGCGACACTTGGCCGCGGAGGTGGCCGGCCTGGCCGGGCTTCCCGCCTCGGCGGTCCTCGCCGGGACCACCGACGTGCTCGGCCTGGCGTCAGTGGTCGCCGCAGCCGGTTCGGTCGTGTGCGGCGACACCGGTGTCGCCCACCTCGCAACCGCCATGGGCACGCCCTCGGTGGTGCTGTTCGGCCCGGTCCCACCGTCGCAATGGGGACCCCCGCCCGACAACCGCCGGCACGTCGCCCTGTGGGCCGGTCAGTTCGGCGATCCGCACGGGACCGAGCCCGACCCGGGGCTCCTGCGGATCACTGTCGACGAGGTCTGCACCGCTCTGGCTCAGGCCGAGCCGATCACGTCCACCATGCGGTCGACGTGATCGCTGAAGACCCCGTCGATCCCGATCCTCACCAGGTTGCGCAGGATGCGCTCGTGCTGCGCGTCCCAGCCGAAGCCCAGGACCCCGAAGCGGTGGAAGAGGGTCGTCAGCCCACCGGTCCACTCCTCGTGGTGCAGGTTGACCGCGTCGATGCCAGCAGCCGACAGCTGCGCGGCCCGCCGTTCCGGCCCCTGGCGCATGGCCCGCAGCTTGGTGCTGTCCACCAGGCGGACGTCGTCCATGTCCGCCCGCCACTCGGTCAGCAGCTCCCAATCGGGATGGCACAGCCACAGCCGCCCGGGGGCGTCGGGTCCTGCGGCCCGAGCCACTGAGACGACCGTCGACGCCGCCTCCGGGTCCTTGATGTCGAGGGACAGCTCGAACCCCGTCCCGCACTCGGCGTAGAGGTCCTCGAGGGTCGGGACGTGACCCGGCAGCGCGGCCCGGTCGAGGGAGCCGATGGGCCGGCTCCGGAGGCCGACTTTCACCTTGCCGTCGTGGTCCAGGACGGCGGCCCCGTCGGCGGTGAGCCACACGTCGCTCTCCAGGCCGGTGGCTCCGAGCCGCAGGGCCAGCTTGAACGCCTCGATGGTGTTGTCGGTGGCGTGGGCCCTGCCGCCCCGGTGGGCGAAGGCGATCGGCGGGGTTCGGAGCGACTCGATGATGCAGGGACTCTAGGTACCCCTGCAGGTACCATGGGCACATGGAGGCCCTCTGGCTCTTGCTGATCCCGGTGCTGCTGATCGGCGGGTTCTTTTTGATCCGCTCGTTCATGCGCCTGTCGAAGTCCATCGTGGAGCTGCGCACGGCCATGACCGACCTGGCGGAAGCGGGTGCGGCCCTGAACGCCGTCCAGGACGAAGTCTCCCGCCTGGGAGCGACCGTCGACGAGGCCCACCGCCAGTAGAGTGGGGTGACAGTGCCGGGTGGGGCAGAGGGCTCCACCCACGGCGAGGAGGCGGGTCAGGGATCCGCCGGGAAGGACGACATTGCCCACCTCGCTGGGACCGGCGGAGATCATGGTCATCCTCGTCGTCGCCCTGATCGTCCTGGGCCCGAAGCGGCTGCCCGAGGCCGGGCGCCAGGTCGGAAAGGCCATCGCCGAGGTCCGGAAGTGGTCGCAGGGCTTCCAGGACGAGATCCGCAGCGTGGTCGATCCCGACAACTCTCCTCCGTCGTACTCGCAGCCCCAGCCGGGCTACCAGCCGCCCAAACCCAAGGTGCCCGCCGAGACTCCTTCTGCTGGTGAAGGCGAAGCCTCCAAGCCCCCGGCCGAGACCAACGGCAGCAGCGTGACCACCGGGAGCCACGGCCTGGTCTCCGGCCCGGCGCCCGTCGACTCCGGCCCCACCAACTGGGCGGATGAGCCGACCTACAGCGACCCCCCTGCGCCCACGGACCCCCCCGGCCCCTCGGCCGGTGAGCCTCCCCGAACCTAAGGCCGGCCATCGCCATCATCTCCGACGAGGCCGGGCCCGAGGGGCCGACTGAGTGGGATCCCGCCGACGGGGACCTGGGCGACCGGATGCCCCTGGTCGCCCATCTCTCCGAGCTCCGCCGCCGGCTGATCATCTCCGTCCTGGCCCTGGTGGTCGGGGCCATCGTCGGCTTCATCCTCTACAACCGCATCCTCAGCATCCTGCTCCGGCCCTACACCGAGGTCACCGGCAAGACCGATTTCGTCTTCTTCGACCCGCTCGAGGCCTTCGCCACCCGCCTGAAGGTGGCGGCCTGGAGCGGCGCCTTCCTGGCCTCCCCGGTGGTCCTCTGGCAGCTCT
Source organism: uncultured Acidimicrobiales bacterium (assembly GCA_902805665.1). Classification (GTDB taxonomy): domain Bacteria; phylum Actinomycetota; class Acidimicrobiia; order Acidimicrobiales; family AC-14; genus CADCTB01. The sequence continues at coordinate 6,776 of CADCTB010000070.1, read as the reverse complement.
GGCGGTTCATCACCCCGGGGCTGCACAAGAAGGAGAAGCGCTACGCCATCCCCTTCATCGTGGCGTCGATCCTGCTCTTCAGCCTCGGCGCGTTCGTGGCGCTGTACACCTTCGAGTCGGCTCTGCGGTTCCTCGTGGGGGTCGGTGGCGAGAACCTCACCCCGCTGTTCAGCGCCTCCAAGTTCCTGAGCCTGGTCATCCTCATGATCATCGCCTTCGGGGTGGCGTTCGAGTTCCCGGTCCTCCTGGTCTTCCTCGAGCTGGCGGGCGTGGTGACCAGCCGCACCCTCCGCAAGTGGCGGCGCCCGGCCATCGTGGTGATCGTGGCCGTGGCCGCGGTCATCACCCCGAGCCAGGACCCGTACTCGCTCTTCGCCATGGTGGCCCCGATGTACATGTTCTACGAGGGCTCCATTCTCATCGGCCGGCTGCTCAAGAAGTGACCCGCGACGAGTTCGCGGCGACGTACGCGTTCGGGCTCGACGACTTCCAGATCGAGGCCCTCGACGCCCTCGACGCCGGCCGGTCGGTGCTGGTCGCGGCGCCGACCGGGTCGGGCAAGACGGTGGTCGCCGAATACGCAGTCGCAAAGGCCCTGGCCGAGGGGGGCAAGACCTTCTACACGACGCCGCTCAAGGCCCTGTCCAACCAGAAGTTCGGCGACCTGGCCCGCCGCCACGGCCCCGAGAAGGTCGGCCTGCTCACCGGCGACAACTCGATCAACGGCGACGCCCCCGTGGTGGTGATGACCACCGAGGTGCTGCGCAACATGATCTACGCCGCCTCTTCGGCCCTCGACGGGCTCCGCTACGTGGTCCTCGACGAGGTGCACTACCTCCAGGACCGGTACCGGGGCCCGGTGTGGGAGGAGGTGATCATCCACACGCCCCCGACGGTCGACCTGGTCTGCCTGTCGGCCACCGTGTCGAACGCCGAGGAGTTCGCCGAGTGGATCCAGACGGTCAGGGGGGCGACGACCGCGGTCATCGAGGAGAAGCGGCCGGTCACGCTCAACCACCTGTACATGGTCGGAGACCGAGAAGCCGACGAGCTCCGCCTGCTGCCCACCTTCGTCGACGGCAAGCCGAACCCGGCGGCCATGCGGCTCGAGTCGCGGCCTGCCCATCCCGGCGACCGGTGGCGGGCCCATCCCCGGGCCCGGCTGCACACCCCCCGGCGCGCCGAGGTCGTCGACCGGCTCTGGGACGAGGGGATGCTCCCCGCCATCTACTTCATCTTCAGCCGGGCGGCGTGCGACGACGCGGTGAAGCAGTGCCTCGACTCCGGCCTCCGGCTGACCACCCCCGAGGAGGCCACCGCCATCCGGGCCATCGCGGAGGCCCGCACCGAGAACCTGTCCGAGGCCGACCTGGCAGTGCTGGGCTACGGCCGGTGGCTGGCCGCGCTCGAGGCGGGCCTCGCTGCGCACCACGCGGGCATGGTGCCGCCGTTCAAGGAGACGGTGGAAGCCTGCTTCTCGGCCGGGCTGGTCAAGGCCGTCTTCGCCACCGAGACCCTGGCCCTGGGCATCAACATGCCGGCCCGCTCGGTGGTGATCGAGAAGCTGTCGAAGTTCACGGGTGAGCGCCACGAGTTCCTGACGCCGGGGGAGTACACCCAGCTGACAGGCAGGGCCGGGCGCCGCGGAATCGACGACATCGGCTACGCGGTCGTGCTCTGGTCGCCGTACGTGCCGTTCGACCAGGTCGCCGGCCTGGCCTCCACCCGCACCTACGCCCTGAAGTCCTCGTTCCGACCCACGTACAACATGGCCGCCAACCTCGTCCGGCGGTACCCACCCGACGCGGCCCGCCACCTGCTGAACCTCTCCTTCGCCCAGTTCACGTCGGACCGCGACGTTGTCCGCCTCGAGGCCCAGGTCGAGCGGACCACCGCCCTCCTCGCCACCGCGCTCAACGAAGCCACCTGCGAGCTGGGCGACGTGGGGGAGTACCGCCGGCTCCTGCGCGAGGACGACGACGGTGGCCCCCGGCGGGCTTCGGCCCGGAGCGGGGTGGTGGCCGCCCTCGAGCGGGTGAAGCCGGGCGACGTGCTGATGCTGTCGGGGGGCAAGTCCGGAGGCCGGGTGGCGGTCATCTCCACCGCCAACCGTCGGGGCGACGACGTGCGGGTCGGCGCCCTCACCCCCGACCGTCGCTATCTCACCCTGTCGGCGCGCGACTTCCGGTTTCCACCCCGCACGGTGGGAAGGGTCGAGCTCCCTGTTCCCTATTCGCCCCGCAACCCCGCCTTTCGCCGGGAGGTGGCCCAAGCCCTGGGCCGGCTCCGGCCCCACCAGCCGGAGAGAGGCCACCGCGGGCATGCGGACCAGAGCGTGAACGGCTCTCCCGACCAGCACCCGGTGGCCACCTGTCCCGACCTGCGCCGGCACCTCCGCGCCGCGGAGCGGGCCGACCGCCTGGAGAAGGACCGGCGCCGGCTGGTTCGGCGCATCGAGGGGCGGACGGAGTCCCTGGCCCGCCAGTTCGACCGGGTCCTCCGGGTGCTCCAGACGTGGGGCTACGTCGAGGGGTGGTCCCTCACCGAGGGCGGGGAGCTGCTGGCCCGCATCTATCACGAGTGCGACCTGCTCGTGGCCGAGGCCCTGCGAGGCGGCCTGTTCGACCAGCTCGACGCGACCGCCGTCGCCGCCCTGGCCTCGACGTTCACGTACGAGACCCGCCGGCCCGAGGGACGGCCGGAAGAGCCGTGGTTCCCGTCCTCGCCCCTGAAGCGGCGGTGGACGGAGCTCGAGGGCATGGCCACCGAGCTCAACTCGGCCGAGGAGGAGGCCGGACTGCCCCTGACCCGCCGGCCGGACCCCGGCTTCGTCGCCCACGCCCACGGGTGGGCCTCCGGCGGGGAGCTGTCCGAGGTCATCGTCGACGAGGCGGTGTCGGGCGGCGACTTCGTCCGCAACATCAAGCAGCTCATCGACCTGGTCCGCCAGCTCGGCCAGATGGCCCCCGACCCGGCCACGGCCAAGGCGGCCCGTGAGGCGGCCGACCGGCTGTTCCGCGGGGTGGTGGCCGCATCCTCCGTCATCGGCGGCTGAGGCGGAGTGTCGCCGATTGCCAAGGGTCAGCCGTACGGTGAGCCGGGGGAGCTGCCCGAGGGCGGAGTGATCGTCGGCTCCGACGCCGAGGCCTCCGCCGCCCTCTCCGCCGCCCGCAAGGACCGGCGGCCGTTCCCGGCCCTCGGGCTGCTCGGGGGCGACCTGTGCCGCACGCTGGGGGGAGGTGCGGGCCACGAGCTGCAGGGTGTCCGGTTCACCGTCGACCTGGGGGAGGCGCTGCTCGACGGCCGCCTCCACCTCTTCGTGGCCCACATGGTGGCCCGCACCCGGCTCTGGACGCGTGCGTTCGTGGCCATGAACGCCCAGTCCCTCGGACCGTGGAACCTCGGCCCCCGGGCCCATCCCAACGACGGCCTGCTCGACACCTACGACGTCCGGCTGGCCCGGGGCCAGCTGCTCCCCGTGCGGTCCCGCCTGCACCACGGCGCCCACCTGCCCCATCCGGGGATCAAGGAGCGCCGCACGGCCGCCCTGCAGGTGGAGCTGGAGCGCCCGCTTCCGGTCCGCCTCGACGGCGTCCGCACCGGCAAGGCCAGGGTCATCTCGGTCCGCGTGCAACCGGACGCGTTGACCGTGGTGGTCTGAACGACCCATTTCGTTCAAGCTCACGGCCAGAAGGGTCGAAGTTGAGCGGATGCGACACCACACCGGGCGTTCGATCTGGAAGACCATCGGCGCCGCGGCGCTGGCCGCCGCCGCCCTGGCCGGGATCACCCCCGGCGCAGGGGCTGCCCAGGCCACGCCGCCTCAGGACCGGGCTCGCGGCCTGGTGTGGGACGGGTTGGCCCCGGGCCGGGCCGAGAACCGCTGTCTCGGGCTGTTCGAGATCCGAGGGCGGGCCGACGAGGTGCTGGGCTGCACGCACGGCCCCGATCCTGCGCCGCCCGGCGTCGACGTCCGCGTCCCCGTCGAGACGGGCACCCTGGCCGGCACTGCGGCCGCGCTTCCCGCCCCGTCCCCCGGCCCCGGCACCAACGGCAACGGGATTGCCTGCACGGGCGACGGCACCTCGGGATATCGGGTGGAGGCGATCTACGCGACCGCCGGCGGCACCGACCGCTACGCCCAGATCGCGCCGCTGATCCAGACCAGCTACGCGCCCTTCGTCGAGTGGCAGTACCGCATGTCGGCGGCCGAGACCGGCGGCGAGGTCCACGTGCCCTTCGTCACCGCTGCCGACTCCAGCGGCTGCAGCGTGGTCGTTCGTCGCGAGGCGCTCTCCAGCACCGCCGACGACTCGTTCTCCAACACCATGACCGAACTGCGGGCCCGTGGCTACACGCGCGCCGACCGGCGCTACATGGTGTGGATGGACTCCAACGTGCTGTGTGGCATCGGCCAGGTCTACCGCGACAGCCAGTCCGGGCAGGCCAATGCCAACAACGGCTACTACACCGCTTTCGCCCGGGCCGACGCCGGCTGCTGGGGCTACGCCGAGGGTCACGAGATCATGCACAACCTGGGCGGTGTGCAGCCCGACGCCCCCCACGCCACCCCCAACTTCCACTGCCGGGACGAGAACGACGACATGTGTTACGACGACGACGGCTCCGGCCCCGTCGTGATGCAGTCGGTGTGCCCGACCCGTGACAGCCGCCTCTTCGACTGTGGCCACGACGACTACTTCCTGGCCGGGGTGCCTGTCACCGGCTCCTACCTCGCGACGCACTGGAACATCTACAACAGCCGCTTCCTCGTGCGTGGGGCGCTCGGTCAGCCGGCCAACGTCGCCCCGGTGGTCGACGCCGGGCCCAACCGCACTGTCCAACTTGGGCAGCAGGCCGCCCTCGACGGCACCGTCACCGACGACGGCCGGCCCACGGGCGCAGTGGTGACCCAGACCTGGGCCAAGGCGGCCGGACCGGGCACCGTCACGTTCGCCGCGCCCGGCAACGTCGACACCACCGCCGGCTTCTCGCTCGCCGGCACCTACACCCTGACGCTGAGCGCGACTGACACGCAGCTGTCGGCGAGCGACACGATGACGGTGACGGTCACCGACCCGAGCGCACCCGTGACCGAGACGTTCAGCGGCTCCTTCACGAGCTATCGACGGTCAGTAACCCACAGCTTCGCCTCGGGCTCGGGCGCCATGACGGTCACCGTGAAGGGCCCGTCGAACAAGACGATGACCGCCACTCTCTACGCGCCGGACGGCACCCTCCTGCGCCAGAGCTCGGGCACAGGCTCCCGCACGTTCACCGTCACCGGGCCGGCTCGGGGGACCTACCGCCTGGTCATGAGCGGGTCGAGCGGCTCCTACACGACCACGGTGCAGCACCTCCCCTGACCCGAAAAGGCGACGCTCCGGCGTCGCTCGACTGTCACCATGGCCCCATGGGCTCGACCGAGCTGCCGACGCGCCTGGCTTTTCGCTGTGGCGACGACCATGGGGACGCATTGGCGGCCCTGGCCATGGCGCGCTTCCTCACCGGGGAGGAGCCCTTCGTTGAAGAGATCGAGTCCCGTGGGGTGGCGCGTGCCGCCGACCTGGTGCCTCTCGGGTCGATCGTCCGCCTGGTGACCGACGTCTACGGGGACAAGGTGCTGGCGCAGGGCGGCGGGTGGTCGGTCCTCGTCCATCGATACCGCAACGGCAATGCCGACGTGTCGGTCAGCGCTGTCGACCCCGAGACGCTGGCCAAGGCGGTCGCCGACGTGCGGGCCAGGTGCCCGGTTGCCGAGCCTCGGCCCGACTCCATTCGGGTCGAATTCTGGTACGTCGGTTCCCAGGGGCCGCGACACGTCCGCCGCGAGCTCGACGCGCCTTCCTGGGAGAGCATCTCCACCAACTACGCGGCCGGTGTGCGCGGCAAGGTCGCCTCGCTGGCGGGCATGAGCGCGCCGGACGGCGGCGGCCGGCTGCTCCTGTGGCACGGGCCGCCCGGCACCGGCAAGACCACAGCCATCCGTTCGCTCGCCCGCGAGTGGGGCGGATGGTGCCGAACCCTCTTCATCGTCGACCCCGAACGGTTCCTCGGCGACGCCGGCTACCTCATGTCAGTGCTGCTCGGGGCCGACGACCATGAGGACGACGAGGAGGCGCCCAAGTGGCGGCTCATCGTCATCGAGGACGCCGACGAGCTGCTGCGGGCCGATGCCAAGCGGACGACCGGCCAGTCCCTGTCGCGCCTGTTGAACCTGGCCGACGGTTTCATCGGCCGCGGGCTGCGGACCCTCGTCATGATCACCACCAACGAGGCGCTGGGCCGGCTCCACCCCGCAGTCACGCGGCCGGGCCGGTGCCTGGCCGAGGTGGAGTTCCCCGCCTTGAGCAAGGCGGAGACTGCCGCCCTGCTGGGTCCCGGCCAGGCCGGCGACCGGGATTTGACCCTCGCCGAGGTGTTCGAGCGACGGGGCGAGCTCGTCCGGCTCAGCTCCGAGCCCGCGCCCGGTGGGACGGGGCAGTACCTGTAGCGTGAGCGGCTGACCAACGGCGGCGGGAACCGTCGCCCCTCGGATGCGAGTACACGATGTCCTCCCGTTCGACGACGGCTCCGGTGGCGTCCTCGCCCTTGGCCAGGCGTTCAGCCGCGGCTGGCGGCCATGGTGCTGACGACGTTGTCCATGGCGGCGATGACGGCGGGGGGGACCGGGTCGCTGTTGACGATCAGCGCGAAGACCACCTGCCGGCCCCCGGCCGTGGTCAGGTAGCCCGAGAGGGCCCGGGTCTGCTGGACGGAGCCCGTCTTGGCCCGGA
>CADCTB010000069.1 GCA_902805665.1 uncultured Acidimicrobiales bacterium | reverse complement strand
GAGGAGCTGGTCAGCTGGCTGCCGGAGGTGGCCGACAAGGTCCACGTCATCCACAACGGCAGCCACGCACGCGCCGCACCCTCCGCCCTGCCGGACACCGAGACGCCGCCGTACGCGCTCATGCTGGGCACCCTGGAGCCGCGCAAGAACCTGCCCCTGGCCCTCGACGCGCTGCGCATCCTGCGCCGCCGGGGGGTCGATCTGCGCCTGGTCCTGGCCGGAGGCAGGAGCAACCTGCTCGACGTCCCCGCTCAGCTCCGCAAGCGCGGCATGGGCCAGCCCGAAGTGACCCGCACCGGTTACATCGACGACGCCCGGGTGTCCGCCCTGCTCTCCGGCGCCCGGGTGCTGGTGTTCCCGTCGCTCTACGAAGGCTTCGGCATGCCGCTGCTGGAGGGCATGGAGGCCGGTGTGCCGGTGGTCGGCGTGCGGGCCGGCGCCACGCCCGAGACGATCGGCGACGCCGGGCTGCTCGTCGAGCCGGGCGACGCCGAGGGGTTCGCCGACGCCATGGAGCAGGCCGCGTTCGACGAGGAGGTGCGGGCCCGCCTCATCCCCGCCGGGCACGCGCAGGCGGCCAAGTTCACCTGGGCCCGAGCGGCCGGAGCCACCCTCGAGCTCTACCGGCGGATCGGCCCCTGAGGCACCCGGAACCCCGCCGGCGCCAGGCCGGCGACTACCCTGGCGCACTTGCGAACCAGAAAACTGTTCCTCGTCGTCCTGACCCTTGCGACGCTGATCGGAGCCGACGCGGCCGGTGTCGCCGGCGCCCAGACCGGCGGCACGCCCAGCACGCTCCCTCAGAGCGGTGGAGCCGCCGCCGTCCCGGGTGACGTCCAGCCCACGCCGAGCGACGAGGAGCAGGCGGCCGAAGCCGGTCGTCAGGCCGGTCCTCCGGGCGGCGCCAGGAGCGCCATCGCCGGCGAGGGCCCCGGAACCTCCCCGGCGCCGGCACCGGCGGTGGCCGGCGAGGCCCACCCGCCGTCGTTCGCCACCTACCGGGTCTACGCCACCCAGTACGTCCCCAACACCCCGGGCAGCGTCGAGGTGGCGGTGCCCGACAAGTGCGCCAAATTCGCGGCGCTGAAGAACCAGACGGTGCTGAACGACTTCGGCTGCCCGGCCGGCTACCGCCTCGACCTGGACTACCGGGTGGTGGTCACCCGTGACGGTGGTCAGTCCGCCACCATTCCGGTCAAGGAAGTCGGTCCGTGGAACCTCGACGACAACTACTGGGCCGGCCCCGGCTCGGCCCGTCCCCGCCGCCGCTTCACCGACCTGCCGCGCGGCGTGCCCGAGGCTCAAGCCGCGTTCTACAACGGCTACAACACCGTCCCCAACTGCACGAGCCTCTCCACCGGCCAGCCCAGTGGCAAGGCGGGTGGCGCCGACCAGTTCGGCCGCTGCGTCCTGAACCCCGCCGGGATCGACCTCTCCGTCGAGGCGGCGAAGGCGCTGGGCCTGGGCAACCTGGAGAACGCCTGGGTCACGGTCAGCTTCCTGTGGGAGCCGCTGGACACCACCCTCACGGTCCAGCACAGCGGCAAGAACCTCGACATCAACTATGTGTCCCTCGACCGCGGCGCCCAGGCGATCCAGTGGCCGGCCAACGGCGGCCGGAACCAGGCGTGGCGGTTCATCCCCACCGGCACCGCCGGCGTCTACTTCATCCAGGTCCAGCACAGCGGGATGATGCTCGACGTCGAGGGGGTGTCCACCGCCGACGGGGCCAGGGTCATCCAGTGGCCCTCGAACGGCCAGATAAATCAGAGGTGGAGACTTGTGCCCGTCGGCACGACGGGCACCTTCAACATCGTGGCCCAGCACAGCGGCAAGCTGCTCGACGTCGGCGGCATATCGACGGCCGACGGCGCGCTCATCATCCAATGGCCGGCCAACGGCGGCGCCAACCAGCAGTGGAGGCCGTCGGTTCTCGGACTGTGATCGGCTAGTCCCGCCTCGTGCGCGTCCTGGTGGTGGCCGAGCAGCTGCGCCGGCCCGTCTCCGGGGGCATCGGGACCTACGTCCGCGGGCTCGTGCAGGGCCTGGCAGCCATGGGTGGGGAGCCCGCCCCCCACGTGACCCTCTGGGCCAGCCGGCCACCTCGCCGCGGTCCCGACCCCCTGGCCGCCCTGGGCCCGCCCGTCGCCACCTCCGTCCTCCCCGCGCCGCTACTGGTCCGGGCCTGGGACCGGGGGCTGGGGCGGCTTCCGGGACGGCCCGACATCGTGCACGCCACGTCGTTCGCCGCCCCGCCGGCGGGCGCCGTCCCGCTGTCGATGATGGTGCACGACCTGGCTTGGCGGCACTTCCCCGACGCCTACCCGGAGCGGGGACGGCGCTGGCATGAGGCTGCCCTGGGCCGGGCCCTCGGGCAGGCCGCGCTCCTGATGGTCCCGTCGGCAACCGTGGCCGACGACCTGCTGGCGGCCGGAGCGCCTCGCTCCCGGGTGGAGGTGGTCGAGGAGGGCTGCGACCACCTGGCCGCACCCGACCAGGAGGGAGCGACTGCGCTGCTCGGTCGGCTCGGCGTGACCGGGGCCTTCCTCCTCACCGTCTCCACCCTGGAGCCCCGAAAGAACCTTCCCGCCCTGCTGGCCGCCTACGAAGTGGCCCGCCACCGGCTGCCCGAGCCGTGGCCCCTCGTCGTCGTCGGCCCCACGGGCTGGGGCCCCTCGCTGCGGCCGGGGCCGGGTGTGGTGCTCGCCGGGCAGGCCACCGGCGGAGTCCTCACCGCGCTCTACGGCCGCGCCCGGCTGGTGGCCTACGTGCCGCTGCGGGAAGGCTTCGGCCTCCCGGTCGTGGAGGCCATGGCCTGCGGCGCCCCGGTGGTGGCCAGCGCGGTCCCGAGCGCCGGTGGGGCGGCGCTCGAAGTCGACCCGTTCGACGTCGACGCCATCTCCGACGGGTTGATCCAGACCGCCACCGACGAAGCCCGGCGACAGGAGCTGGTGGCCGCCGGCCGGGTCAGGACGGCCGGCCTGACGTGGGCCGCGGCCGCCCGCCGCCACGTCGAGCTGTGGGGGGCGATCGGGTGACCGGCGAACCCGGCACCGGTGTCCGGGTCGCCCTCGACGCCAGCGCCATCCCCGACCCCCCGGGTGGCGCGGGGCGCTACGTGATGGCCCTGGCGGCCGCGCTCGCCCGGCGCGACGACGTGGAGCTCACGGTGGTCTCCCGCACCGGTGACGCCGCCCGGTGGCCGCCACCCGTGGCCGCCCGGGCCCCGGCCCTCCGCCCACTACGGCTTGGCTGGGAGCAGGTCGGGCTGCCACGCGTCGTGCGGGGGCTGGGGGTCGAGGTGCACCACGGCCCCCACTACACGATGCCCCTGGCGCTCGGGCTTCCAGCGGTGGTGACGGTGCACGACCTGTCGTTCTTCACCCACCCCGAATGGCACGACCGGACCAAAGTGGCGTTCTTCCGGGCCGCCATCCGGACGTCGGCCCGGCGGGCCGCGGCCCTGGTGGCGGTCAGCCAGGTGACGGCCGCGCTCCTCGACCGGTTGGTGCAACCCCGGGCGCCGGTCCATGTCGTCCCCCACGGCGTCGACCACGCCCGCTTCCGCCCCGATGATCCCGGCGACGACGACGCCGCCCGCTCCCGGGCGGGGGTGACCGGGCCCTACATCGCCTTCCTCGGCACCCTGGAGCCCCGCAAGGACGTGCCCACCCTGGTCCGGGCCTTCGACCGGCTGGCCCGGAGCCGGCCGGAGCTCACCCTGGTCCTGGCCGGCGCCCGGGGCTGGGGGATGGACGCCATCGACGAGGCCGTGGCCTCCGCGGTCAATGCAGACCGAATCCGGCTGCTCGGGTACGTGGCCGAGGACGACATGCCGGCCGTGCTCCGGGGGGCGTCGGCGGTGGCCTACCCCTCCCTCGAGGAGGGTTTCGGGCTACCGGTCCTGGAGGCCCTCGCCTGCGGGGTGCCGGTGGTGACCACCTCGGGCACGGTCATGGAGGAGGTGGCCGGTGGGGCGGCCCTCCTCGCTCCTCCTGGCGACGTCGACCGCGTGGCGGCGGCCCTCGAGGCGGCGATCGAGGGGGGGCCCGACGGCCCGGAGCGCCGCCGCACGGGGCTCGACGTGGCCCGCCGCCACACCTGGGAGGCGTCGGCCTCCGCTCATGCGGAGGTGTACCGCTCCGTCCGCTGACCGCTCAGTTCATCGTGGGGTCGGCCGGGTAGGCGGCGAAGAGCGCCAACGTGCCCGGCTGGCGGCGCAGGACCGCAGACCACAGGTTCTCCGGCGCCGGCGACAGCGGGTCGGTGGCCTCGGCGTCGACGACGAACCAACCTCCGTCGGCGATCTCGCCTTCGAGCTGCCCCGGCCCCCAGCCGGCGTAGCCGGCGAAGACCCTGATCTCGTCGAGGCGGGCGATCGCCTCGTCGGGGTCGGCGTCGAGGTCGAGCGTCCCGACGGAGCCTCCCGCCCCGCTCCCGGGGCCGCTCGGGCCCAGCAGCCGCTGCCAGCCCTCGGCGGCTCCATGCGGACCGAGGCGCGCGAGGCAGACGGCGGCGCTGGGCGCCACCGGGCCGCCGATGAAGACCACCGAGGGGTGGGCGGCGGCGCGGGCCCACTCCGGGAGCGGCTCGGCCAGGTCGAGGTCGCTGGGCCGGTTCAGCACCACCCCCAGCGCCCCCTCCTCCCCGTGTTCCAGCACGAGGATGACCGTCCGCTCGAAATTGGGGTCACCGAGGTTGGGGGTGGCCACCAGCAGCCGGCCCTTGAGCACCACCCCGTCGCCGGTCACTTGGGGTCCCCGAGGAGTGACCGGCGGGCGTTCTGGGCCGCGGAGCGGGCGCCGGCGGCGAGCGGGCGGAAATCCTCCGGCATCCGCGCCACCAGGTCATCCAGCACCGGGTCGACCTTCTCGTCGACCTCGGCGGCCAGCCTGGCCAGCTCTCGCTGCAGCTCCCTGCGCCGGAGCTGGGCCTGCTGGAGCCCCAGCACCGCGAAGCCGACGGCGGTGTACAGGGAGTCGCGGAGAGTGGTGGCCTCGTCGTCCATCCCCTCCAGGAAACCACGAAAACAGCTGGCTGGGGTGCCTGCGAACCGTCGGGCTACCCTGGAACCGAGAATGGATTCGCAGCCTTCCGCACCTCCGTTGGTCGCGGTCGTCGTCGCCGATCAACCCGGAGAGTGGTTCGAAGAGGCCCTGCAGGCCCTGGGGTCGCAGGACTATCCGAACCAGTCGGTCCTGGTGATCGACGGTGCCGGTCGTGACGACCCGGGCCCCCGGGTGGCCGCCGTGCTCCCCGAGGCCTTCCTCCGCCGGCCGGCGCGCCAGGGCCGGCCCGACGGCTTCGCTGCCGCGGCGAACGACGTCCTCGACACGGTCCAGGGCGCCGCCTTCCTGGTGTTCTGTCACGACGACGTCGCTCCGGAGCCCGATGCCCTTCGCCTGATGGTCGAGGAGTCGCTGCGCTCCAACGCCGGCATCGTCGGCCCGAAGCTCGTGGACTGGGACCGGGAGGACCGCCTGCTCAGCGTCGGGCTGTCGGTCGACAAGACCGGCGCCACCACGTCGCTCGTCGACCGGGGAGAGCTCGACCAGGAGCAGCACGACTCCGTGCGCGACGTCTTCGCGGTCTCCTCCGCCTGCTTCCTGATCCGGGCCGACCTCTTCGCCGAGCTTGGCGGGTTCGACGCAGGGATGGCCGACTACGGCGCCGACGTCGACCTCTGCTGGCGGGCCCAGGCCGCCGGCGCCCGGGTGGTCGTGGCCCCCGAGGCCCGGGTCCGCCATCGTGAAGCGGCGAAGGAGCAGCCCGGCGCCGATCCGCAGCGGGCCCGGCTCGAGCCCCGCAACCACCTACGGGCCATGCTGAAGAACTACACCGCCCTCCACCTCTTACGGGTCGTGCCCCAGGCGGTGCTGGCCACGCTCGTCGAGACCATCGTCGCCCTGGGCGCCCGCCGAGGGAACGAAGCCCGGGAGCTCGTCGGCGCATGGGTGTGGAACCTCCGCCATTTCGGCGAGCTCCGGACGCTGCGGGCCTCCGTTCGCCGCACCCGCAACGTTCCAGATGCCGAGGTGCGGAGGCTGCAGGCCCGGGGCAGCTCCCGCCTCACCATGTACCTGCAACGAAGGTTGCATGCCGAGGAGCGGGCCCGCCAGCTGGTCGAGGCCGGCCAGGAACTGGTCGAGTCGGTCGGTCGGGGACCGGCCCGGGCGGCCACCCTGCTCCTGTGTCTCCTCACCCTGGCCCTGCTCATCGGCAGCCGCAACCTGCTCACCGGGCGACTGCCCGCCGTCGGGCAGTTTGCGCCGTTCCCCCGCCCGTCCACCCTGCTCACCCACTTCTTCGACGGCTGGCGCACCACCGGCATGGGCTCGACCGCCGCCTCACCACCGGCCTTCGGGATCCTCGGCGTCCTCGGCGTGGCCTTCCTCGGCCACATGGGGGCCCTGGCCAAGATCCTCGTCCTCGGCCTGTGGCCGGTGGCCGCCCTGGGCGCGTGGCGGCTGGCCCGGCCGCTCGAGTCCCCGATGGCCCGGATCGCCGCGGTCATCGCCATCCTGGCCGTGCCCCTGCCCTACAACGA
>CADCTB010000068.1 GCA_902805665.1 uncultured Acidimicrobiales bacterium | reverse complement strand
GGCGGGGTAGAACAGATGTATGCGCCTTCGTCCTCTGTCGGCTGTGGTCATGGCAGCGGGGGAGGGCACGCGGATGAGGTCGGCGCTGCCGAAGCCGCTGCACCCTCTGTGCGGGCGGCCGATGCTGCTGCACGTGCTCGACGCCCTCAGTGAGCTGCTCGTCGACCGGGCGGTGGTCGTCGTCGGTCACGGGGCCGAGCCGGTGACCAAGACGCTGCAGGAATACGGGCCGCCCGACCTGATCATCGACTTCGTCGATCAGCACGTCCAGAGAGGGACGGGCGACGCCGCATCGGTGGCCCTCACCGCATTCCCGAACGACGACGACAGCGACGACGAGGACATCGTCGTCCTCCCCGGCGACACTCCCCTCGTTCGACCGTCCACGCTCGGCACACTGGTCCACGCCCACCGGGAGGCGAACGCGGCGGCCACCCTGCTCACCGCCCGCCTGCCCGACACCGCGGGCATGGGCCGGATCGTCCGGGCCAAGGACGGTCGGGTGAGCCGCATCGTCGAGGAGCTCGACGCCACCGAGGCCGAGCTCGACATCGACGAGGTCGGCACGTCGATCTACTGCTTCCGGCGCAGCCTGCTCGCTCCCGCCCTGCGCCGGCTCTCGCCCGAGAACGCCCAGGGCGAGTACTACCTCACCGACGTGGTCGGCGTGCTCCATGACGCCGGTCACAAGGTGGTGGCGATCGAGTGCGAGGACCCCAACGAGGCGGTCGGGGTGAACGACCGGGCCCAGCTGGCGGCGGCCGAGGCCGAGCTGCGCCGGCGCATCAACCACCGTTGGATGCAGGTGGGCGTGACCATGGTCGACCCCGAGCGAACGTATGTCGACGCGGGCGTACGGCTGGCTGCCGACGTGACCCTGTTCCCGGGCACCATCCTCCAGGGTCGCACCGTGATCGGCGAGAGCGCCCGGCTGGGCCCGCACGTGCGGCTGGTCGACTGCGCGGTCGGCGACGGGGCCAGTGTGGAGCAGTCAGTGGGGTACGACGCCGTTGTCGGACCCTCGGCGATCGTCGGCCCGTTCGCCGTGCTGCAGCCCGGAAGCCATATTCCCGCCGGCACCACGACCGGCTCGTTCTACACTGCAACCGCAGGCGACGAGGAGAGCGTGTAGCGCCAACGATGGAGCTGGTCACCAGGAAGCGACTCGAGCTCTTCACCGGGCGTTCCAACCCGGAGCTTGCCGCTTCGGTCGCCTCCGCTCTCGGCGTGGAGCTGGGCGAGACCAACCTCTCGCAGTTCGCCAACGGTGAGATGTACTGCAAGTTCGGCGACTCCATCCGGGGCGCCGACGTGTTCATCGTCCAGAGCCACAGCAGCCCCGTGAACGAGGCGATCATGGAGCAGCTGATCATGGTCGACGCGGCCAAGAGGGCCTCGGCCAAGCGGATCACCGCCGTCTGCCCCTACTACGGCTACGCCCGTCAGGACCGCAAGGCGTCGGAGCGGGAGCCGATCACGGCCAAGCTGCTGGCCGACATGCTCACGGTGGCCGGCGCCGACCGCATGGTGAGCGTCGACCTGCACTCGGGCCAGATCCAGGGCTTCTTCGACGTGCCCGTCGACCACCTCACCGCCATGCCCGTCCTCACCGACTGGGTGTCGGCCAACCTGGGCAGCGACATCGTGGTCGTCTCCCCCGACGCCGGCCGCTTCAAGGTGGCGGAGCGCTTCGCCCAGATCCTCGAGGCCGACGTCGGCTCGGTGGCCAAGCGGCGGATCCGAGGGGTCGCCAACCAGGTCGAGGCCCTCGATGTGATGGGCGAGGTGGAGGGGCGGATCTGCGTGCTGGTCGACGACATGATCGACACGGCCGGCACCATCACCGCCGCCGCCGACCAGCTGGTGGGCCACGGAGCCAGCGAGGTCTACGCCATGGCCACCCATGGCGTGCTCTCCGATCCGGCCCTCGACCGCCTGAAGAACTCGGTGATCACCAAGGTCGTGATCACCGACACGCTGCCGCTCGCCGACGACCGCCACATCGACAAGATCGAGGTCCTGTCGGTCGCCAGCATCATCGCCGACGCCCTGCGGGCGGTGTTCGAGGACCGCTCGGTGTCGGAGATCTTCGGAGGGGCCAACCAGGCCTGAGTACGAAGTCCCCTAGACTGGTCCGCCATGGATGAGGTTTCTCTGGTTGCGGAGGTCGGGCGGGTCAAGGGCAGTTCAGAGGCACGCCGGCTCCGGCTGGCCGGAAAAGTGCCCGGCGTGCTGTACGGGCACGGCATCGACCCGATCGACGTCGCCGTCGGCAGCCGTGAGCTTCGGGCCGCCCTCACGTCGGATTCCGGGCTCAACGCCCTGATCTCTCTCGACGTCGGCGGGAAGAACCACCTGGCCATGGCTCGCCAGCTCCAGCGCCACCCCGTGCGCCGGTCGATCGACCACGTCGACTTCGTGGTCGTGCGCCGCGACGAGGTGGTGTCGGTGGAGGTTCCCATCCACCTGGTGGGCGAGGCCCTCGAGGTCGAGCGGGCCGACGGCCTGGTCGAGCAGAGCCTCCACAGCCTGCTCGTCGACGCCAAGCCGGGCGACATCCCCAACGCCATCGAGGTCGACATCTCCGAGCTGTCCATCGGCGAGGCCATCCGGGTGGCCGACCTGAAGCTTCCTGCGGGCGCCACGACCGAGGTCGACCCCGAGGAGATCGTCGTCGCCGGACAGACCACCCGCATGGCCGCCGAGACCGAGGCCGAGGAAGAGGCTGCGGCCGAAGCAGACGAGGCGGCTGCCGAGGAAGCCGGCGAAGCCCAAGAGGGCTAAGTCCTGCAGCGCGAACGCACGGGCGAGGCCGCCCACCTGCTGGTGGTCGGGCTCGGCAACCCCGGCGACGAGTACGAGGGCACCCGTCACAACCTGGGCGCCGACGTCGTGCGTGTCCTCGCCAGCCGTCACCACGCTCCGCTCCGGCGGGGCAAGGAGCGGGCCCTGGTGGCCGAGGCCCGACTCGACGGCAAGCTGATGGCGCTCGCCTTCCCCCAGACGTTCGTGAACCTCTCCGGTGAGTCCGTGGCCCGGCTGGTCCGCCGCTACGGCGTCGAGGGCGACTTCAACCGGGTGGTCGTCGTCCACGACGAGCTCGACCTCCCGCCGGGGCGGGTCAAGATCAAAGAGGGCGGGGGCACGGCCGGGCACAACGGCCTGGAGTCCATCCGGGCCCACCTGCGCTCGGGCGCCTTCATCCGGGTACGCATCGGGATCGGCAAGCCTCCGGGCCGCCAGGAGGGGGCGGACTTCGTCCTGAAACCGGCCCGCAAGGCCGAGCAGATGGAGCTCGACGTCGCCGTCGTCGAAGCGGCCGACGCCGTCGAGCTGATCTTCACGGACGGCCTGGCCACGGCGATGAATCGGGTGAACAGCGCCTGATTTTCGCCCGTGAGTGCGAAGTCCCTTGACCTGGCCCTCGGGGCCACCTTTTACCGTCGACGTATGACGATGACAAGCACGTGTGGATGCGGCTGCTCGGCGATGACCGACCTGACCGAGGCCAAGGAACCCTGCGGCTGCGGGTGTGAGTGCTGTGGCGACGAGAAGCCCAAGAGCCGCGACCAGGAGATCGCCGAGCTGCTGACTCTGCGCCAGGCGGTGGACAAGCGCCTCACTGAACTGAGCAAGTAGCCGAGGGGCTGGCGCTTCGGCGGCGCCTCACCCGGGTACCGTGCCTCCCCAGTGGTCAAGACCCTGCGACGCCGATGGCCCCTGCTCCTGGCCGGGCTGGCCCTGGTCTGGCTCGTGCTGGCGGGCGTCGCCCTGCTGGCCGCGAACAGGGACATCCGCAGCGGCCTGAGAGCCGTGGACAATGCCCGGGACGGGGCGAACGCCACCGCCGTCGTGGAGGGCCGTCTTCTCCCCGAGATGCGGGTGGCCCGGTCCCGCTTCGCCGCCGGTCACGACCGCGTCGACAGCCCACTGCTGGTCCCCGCTCGGGTATTGCCCGTCGTCGGGAGGCAGCTGCGCTCGGTGACGGCCCTGTCGGGCGCGGCGACCACGGTGGCCGACGTCGCCATCGCCGGCATGACCGACGCCCAGCCCGTGCTGGACGAGCCGGGCGGTAGCAACGCGGCAAGAGCGGCAAGCGCCCGCCGGCTCGGTGAGCTGGCCGGTCGGGCCGACACCCGCCTCAGTCGCCTCGACCTGGGCCCGCGAGAGGGTCTCCTCAGCCCGCTGGCCCGGGCCCGCAACCGCCTGAGCGATCAGGTGGCCGAGCTCCGGGATGCTCTGGGCAAGGGAGCCAAGGGCGGCATCGCCGTGGCCGATCTGCTCCAGGGCCCTCGCCGGTACTTGGTGTTCGCAGCCAACAACGCCGAGATGCGAGCCGGTTCAGGGATGTTCCTGTCCGCCGGCGAGCTGGAGACGGGCCCCGAAGGCCTCCGCCTGAGCACCATGCGTTCGGTGACCGATATCGCCGTACCTGTCGGAGCCGTGCCGCTCACGGGTGACCTGTCCGACCGCTGGGGGTGGTTGGAGCCCAACGTCGAGTGGCGCAACCTGATGACCTCGCCACGGTTCGACGTCGCCGCTCCCCTTGCCGCCCAGATGTGGGTGGCAGCGGGCAACCGCCCGGTCGACGGCGTGATGGTGCTCGACCCGGTCGCCATCGCCGGGCTCTTGGGGGCGACCGGCCCGGTGGAGGTCGATGGTCGGCAATTCGACAAGGACAACATCCAACAGGAACTGCTGCACGACCAGTACCTGCGGTTCCCGGCCGACGAGGACAAGCCCGAGCGGCGGGAGGGCCTGGGCAAGATCGCCGCCGCCGTCTTCACATCCCTCGACAGCGGGAGGTGGTCGCTCCCGGCACTGGCCACCGGGATGGCCAGTGCCGCAGGAGGACGGCACCTGCTCATGTGGGCGGGCGGCGCCACTGAACAGGCGGCGTGGCAGGCGCTTGGGGTGGCCGGCACCCTCACGCCCGACTTGCTGATGGTCTCGGTGCTCAACCGGGGCGGCAACAAGCTGGATCAGTTCCTCCGGACGCAGGCGGAAATCGGGCTGGTGCCGGTCGACGATGAGACAGAGGTGGTGTTGACCATCCACGTGGAGAATCGAGTCCCCATCGGGGAGCCGAGCTACGTGGCGGGCCCTCATCTCGGCAGCGGTGTCGGTGAAGGCGTGTACAAGGGCATCCTCGCCGTTACCGTGCCCGGCGCGGCCCATGACGGATGGTTCGAGGGGGTCGACCAACTTGCCGTGGCCGGAAGGGACGGACCGTCGCAGGTGATGGGCTTCCAGTTCGAGCTCCCCCGCGGCGGCCAACGCACCTTCGTGGCCCGATTCCGCCTGCCGAACCAGTCCGGGAGTCTCCGGGTGGAACCGTCGGCGCGGGTGCCGGCCACCACGTGGCGGAGTGGCTCCACCACCTGGACGGACGGCTCAATGAAGGTACTGAGTTGGGCGATCTGAGTGAAACAGGACTGTTTAGGTCACGCTGCGTGGTCGCTCAACCACAGGAGGATTTATCGGCTCGATCTTGACGAGAAGTGCCGAAAGTGTGGGAAACTTCCACCAGATCGTGGGCGAAGCAGGCGCCACACCTCCGCAGATGCGGACACTTGGCAAACATGGATTGTTGGACTGGGGAGTTCATGAAGGAAACCGTTCGGAAATTCGGCATCGCCATAGCGATGTGCCTCGGATTTGTCGCGTTGAGCGCCTCGCCGGCATCGGCGCAGGTCTACGTCCAGGGTGCCTCGCAGCCCGCCGGAAACGTGTTGTCGAGCACCGGTGCGCGACTGGCTCCGGGTGGCGTCTTGCCCAGCACCGGTGAGCAGCAGGCGGTAGGTGGGGTGTCGTCCCAAACCGGAGCCGTGCCCTTCCAGGTGAGCGGGGCCACAGCCACAGCCACACCGCGGGCCTCGGCGCAGGGCTTGGCCTTCACGGGCGCCGACATCGCCACGCTCCTGACGGTCGCCCTAGCGGCGATGACGCTCGGCGTGGTCCTGACCCGGCGCGCCCACCCCCGACCTGAGAGCTAGGGCCGAGAGCCGACAGTTCCATCATCTGAGGCCTGGGGACATTGGTGATGCACGCATCCGCGGCGATCGACTTCGCGCGACCCGAACAGCGGCGACGAGACTTCGGCACGCTCCTCGTCGTCGGTGACGAGGGTGCCCAAGGGATTCTTCGCGCCGCCCGGAGCGGCTGGACGGTGGCGACCGTCGACACCCTCTCGGCGATGGCGGCGACCAAGACGTGGCACCAGGTCCTCATAGACCCGGCGGTGCTCGACCAGGTGCGGGACCGGCACCCTGAGATTCTGCGGACGGCCCGCCGTGTATGGGTGGTGCCCCCGCACGCGCCCGCCTCCAACGCGGCAGTCACATCTCCCGAGAACCCGCTACCACTGGGCGGCAGACTGGTGAAGCGAGCGTTGGACATCGTGCTGGCGCTGGTGGGCCTGCTGCTCGTCCTGCCGGTGCTACTGGTGGCCATGGTGGCGGTGCGGCTCGACAGCTCTGGCCCCGCCCTTTTCAAGCAGGTCAGGGTAGGGGTGAATGGCCGGCGATTCCGGCTGTACAAGGTCCGGACCATGCGCAACGG
>CADCTB010000067.1 GCA_902805665.1 uncultured Acidimicrobiales bacterium | reverse complement strand
CATCGCGGTGCTGGAGCGGATGCAGGCCGACCTCCGCAGGCTGTCGGCCCGGGCCGCGGCTGCTCCGGTCCCCGACGGCGCCTACTGCCACCTCATCGAGCACTCGGCGACGGGCGCCCAGGGGTAGAGCGGGCGCCTTGCAGCCGGCTGCCGCGGCCACTACGGTCATCAACTTATGTTGATTCGTCCGGATACTGAGTGACCGACCAGAACCTGACACGGCGGAGGTTCCTCGGCCTGGCGGCCGGAGGAGCGGCGGCGGCGGCGCTGCTGTCGGCATGCGGCGGAGGCGACGACACGGCAACCACGGGCACGACGCTGCCCGCCACGGGGCAGCCTCCGGTGAAGGACTTCGGCGGCAGGACCATCACCACCGCGGTCTACGCCAAGAACCACGCATCGTCGATGCTGGAGTGGCAGCGCTTCGCCCCTCCGGGACTCACGGTCAAGCCGGTGATCGTCACCAGCGCGGCGGACATCAGCCGGCTGCTGGCGTCCGGAGAGCTCGACTTCGGCCTGATGGGTTACTACAACACCATGATCGAGGCGACCACCACCGGCCTCAAGGCCAAGGTGATCAGCATGTGCTCCCGACAGGGCATCGGCCTCGTCGCCCGCTCCGACCGGGGCATCAAGACGATGGCCGACTTCAAGGGCAAGAAGGTGGCCGTGCCGCCGCCCGGGGTCCAGGTGCTGGCCCTCACCGCCGCCCTGGAGAAGGTGGGCCTCAAGCTCGACCGCGACGTCACTGCGGTGCCCCTTGGCTTTGCCGATCACCCGCCGGCCCTGGAGCGGGGCGATGTCGACGCCTACATGGGCACCGAGCCCCTGTGCACCCAGAGCGTGGTGTCCGGCCGGGGCGTGCGCATCAACGAGGTGTACGGCACCCCGGCAGGCGACATCAACACCGCCATGTGGGCGTCGCCCAAGAACCTGGGCGACGCCGACCTGCTCACCGCAGTGGCCAAGATGCAGCGGGACGCGGCCGAGTACTTCACCCCGAACGGCGTGAACGCGCCGGAACCGTGGCGCAAGCTCCTGGTCGAGCAGTTCGAGTACGCCGAGCCCGTGTACAAGGCGGTGCTCGAGAACGTCGGTGCGGTGTGGCGCTTCGACCAGACCCGGAGGGCCCAGTTCGAAGGAGCGGCCGAGATGATGCTGAGTCAGGGGGTCATCACCACCAAGCCGAAGATCGACGACCTGCTCCTGCTGGACTATCAGCCCACGAGCTGACCGGCCGGCGCACTCGTCACATGGCACTCCGTGAGGTTGAGGGCGGCGCCGGCCTGGACCTCGGTGAGGTACTCGGACCCAGCAGCGAGATCGCCACCCGCCGGCGGCTGTCGGGCTGGCGCCGGGCGGTCGTGGGGCTGGCGCTGCCGGCGGTCCTGCTGACCGCCTGGTCGGTCCTCAGCGCCACCGGGATCCTCTCGGGCCGCCTGCTGCCGGCCCCGGCCGACCTGGCCCGGAGCTTCCGGGACTTCGTGGTCGCCCCCCAGCGCGAAGCGGTGCCGGGCGTCGTCCCCTTCAGGGGCGCGGCGGCCGAGCACATCCGGGCCAGCGTCGGCCTCTGGACGGGGGCGTACGTCATCGCGCTGTGCGTGGGCCTGCCGCTCGGGCTGGCGCTGGGGCTGTCGAGGTGGACGGCCGCGGCGGTCGACCCGCTCTTCCAGGCCCTCCGGTCGGTGCCGATCACGGCCTGGCTGCCGATCGGCCTGGTCTGGTTCGGCCTGGGCTCCGGCGCCGGCCGCTTTCTGGTGTTCGTGGGGGCGGTCTCGCCGATCGTGGTGGCCACGGCCGACAGCACCGCCCGGGTGCCCCGGCAGCTCGTCGACACGGCGCGCATGCTCGGCACCCGCCCCCGGGACCTCGCCCGGCGGGTGTACCTGCCGGCCGCCCTTCCCGGCATCGTCACCGGCCTGCGCCTCGGGCTGACGTTGGGCTGGACCACCGTGATCGTCGGCGAGCTGACCGGGGTCAGCCGGGGCCTGGGGGCGATGATGTTCGCGGCCCGAGAGGTCAGCCGGCTCGACCAGATCATCGTCGGCATGGCAACGTTCGCCATCATCGGGCTCACCGGCGACATCCTCCTGCGCGCCGCATCCCGGCCCCTGACCCGGTGGGCCGACGCCTGAGCACCGAGCCGGTGACCACGGCGGTCTCCGAAGGGCGGACGGCTGGTGCGCCGGCCACCCTCACCGCTGCGGGCGTGGCCAAGTCGTACGGCACCCTCCGGGTGCTGGCCCAGATCGACGTCTCCGTGGCCCCGGGCGAGGTGGTCGCCGTCCTCGGGCCGAGCGGGTGCGGCAAGTCGACCCTGCTCCGGGTACTGGCCGGGCTCGAGCCACCCGATCGTGGCAGGGTCGAGATCGGCGGCCAACCGGTACGGGGCCCGTCCCCTGACCGACCCATGGTGGTCCAGGGGGCGACCCTGTTCCCTTGGCTCACACTGCGGGCAAACCTGGAGTGGGGCCCCAAGGCCCTGGGCAACCGGCAGGCGGGCGCCATCGTCGATGAGCTCCTGGAGGCCACCGGGCTGAGCGGTTCCGCCGACCTGCTCCCCCGCCAGCTCTCGGGCGGCATGCGCCAGCGGGCCGCCATCGCCCAGGTGCTGGCCAACCAACCGCCCCTCCTGCTCCTCGACGAGCCCTTCGGCGCCCTCGACGCGCAGACCCGCCTGCGCATGCAGGAGTGGCTGATCGGATTGCTGGCCGAACGACGGACGGCCACCCTCCTCGTGACCCACGACGTGGAGGAGGCGCTTCTCCTCGGCCACCGCCTCCTGCGGCTCTCCCACCGGCCCGCCACTGTGCTCGAGGAGCTGGCGCTCGACCTGCCTTCACCGAGGGGACGGAGCACGCTCTCCGACCCCCGGTTCGTCCACCTCAAGGGCGACGTGCTGACCCGGGTCCTCGATGCCTGAGGTGATGCACGCGGCGGTTGACTGGGCCGCCTACGTGGCCGGATACCACGACGCCAACCCGGGCATCACCGAGGACGTCCTGGTCGACGCACGCGACAATCGGGCCCGCACTCCGTACGACTGGCTGGTGCAGGCGGTCCCCGCCGGTGCGGCCACCGTCGTCGACCTGGCGTGCGGCAGCGCGCCGCTGGCCCCACTCCTGGCTGGGGCCCGGGTGGTGGGCGTCGACCAGTCGGCCGCCGAGCTGGCCCGGGCCCGGGCCCGGACCGATGCCCGGCCGGGGCTGCTGATTCAGGCTCGCGCCGGGGCCCTGCCCATTGCGTCGCAAAGCGCAGAGGCCGTCGTGGCCTCGATGGCGCTGATGCTGCTGCGCCCCCTCGACGCCGCGCTCGGCGAGATCCACCGCCTGCTCCGGCCCGGCGGAGTGTTCGTCGCCACCATGCCCATACGCGCCGTGTCGCCCGGACCGGCCGGCACGCCCGGGTTCGGGAAGATCCTGATCGCCCTCGGGCAAAACACCCAGCGCTATCCCGAGCCCCTCGATGCGGCCACGGCGGCCGGGCGGTTCTCGGCGGCCGGCCTCACCCTGTCCAGCGACGAGACGGCGGTCTTCGCCCGGGCGGTGCGAGGTCCCGACGACGCGGAGCGGGTCGTCCGCTCGTTCTACGCCCCGGGCGCAGGCCCGGACCAGGTGGCGGACGCCATCGCCGATCTGCAGCGCCGGGTGCGGTCCGCCCCGGTCGCCATCACCTACCGCATACGCCGGCTCGTCGCCCACCGGTGACCGGGGACCGCTCAGGTCGTGTGCGCGCGCGACTCCACCCGTTCCCGCACGAGGCTCACCACGTCGCCGTAGGTCCGCACACAGCCCAGGACCTCCTCGGGCAGGGCGATGTCGAACTCGTCCTCCAGCACCATGGCCAGCTCGACGGCGGCCAGCGAGTCCACACAAAGGTCCTCGCCCAGGCGGGCGCCGGGCTGCAGCCGCTCGGGATCCACATCGAGGTGGATGGCTACGACCGACCGCACCCGGGGCTCCATCTCCATGGTCGTCATCGGGCCGCGCCCGCCCGAACCGTGGCCGACTGCAGTTCCAGTTCCATCGTCTCCCTCAGTGCCAACTTGTCGATCTTGCCGGTGCGGTTGCGGGGGATGGTGTCCACCACCCGGATGTGGCGGGGGACGGCGAAGTCGGCCATGTGCCGGGCCACCCACTGCTGGACCGTGGCCGGGTCGACCGTGCGCCCCGCCGCAGGGACCACATAGCTGGCCACCGACTCGTACGCCAGCCGGTCGGGGACCCCGAACACGGCAGCCTCGGCGATGTCGGGGTGACTCACGAGGAGGTACTCGAGCTCGACGGAATACACCTTGTTGCCTCCCCTCATGATCATGTCCTTCTTGCGATCGAGGATGAACACGTAGCCCTCCTCGTCGACCCGGGCGTAATCGCCGGTGTGCAGCCAACCATCCGTGAGGGCGGCATCGGTGGCCGCGTCGTCGCCGAAGTAGCCGGTGGTCACCATCGGGCCCCGTATCAACAGCTCGCCGGCCTCGCCGCCCGGCACGTCGCGGCCGTCGTCGTCGACCACCCGTACGTCGGCACACGGCAGCGGCCGGCCCACCGAGCCCGGCTTCCTGCGGAACTCCGAGTCCAGCAGGATGGTGGCCGGCGAGTGGGTCTCCGTGAGCCCGTAGGCGTCGTAGAGCCGGAGGTGGGGCATCCGGTCACGCAGGGCGGCGATGGTGGAGATGGGCACCGGAGAGCCGCCGAACGCGCCGATCTCGACATGGGCCAGCTCCGGCCAACGGAAACCTGGGACGCGCAGGAGCAGGGGCCATATCGAGGGGACCACCATCAGGTAGGTGATACGGCGCTGCCCGATGAGCTGGACGAACTCGCGGGGGACGACGTCGGCCACCGTCACCGACGTGCCGCCGACGAGCATCATGGGGGTGATCTGGGCCACATGGCCGGTCACGTAGTAGAGCGGGAAGACGATGGCCGTGCGGTCACCAGCGGTGAGGGCCAGCGTGCGCACGTAGGCGGTCGCCGAATGCATCGTGCCCCGGTGCACCATCCGGCTGGCCTTGGGCCGCCCGGTGGTGCCCGAGGTGTAGATCACCGCGTACGTGCTGTCCTCGTCGGGGAAGGGCACGGCCGGGCCGGCCCACGGGCGCCGGCGCCCGGTGAGGTGGTCGCCGAGCTCGCGCACCCGGTCGGCGGGCATCCCCGCCTCGGCGCCGGCCCGGCGCAGGCCGTCGGCGAACTCCGGGTGGCCGAGGGCCAGCGACGCGCCCGAATGCGAAAGCATGTAGGCCCACTGCGTCGGGGCCAGCCGGATGGACAACCCCACGAAGACCAGGCCGGAGCGGGCCGCAGCCCAGATGGCCACCGCGATGTCGAGGCCGTTGCGCAGGCAGACGGCCAGCCGGTCGCCGGGAACGAGGCCCTCCTCGGCCAGCCGTTCCGCCGCCCCCTCCACCAACTCGGCGAACTCGGCATAGGTGACGTCGCCCTCAGGTGTCTCCAGGGCGACGACGTCGGGGAAGAGCCGCACCGCCCGGTCGAGCGCCTCGACGATGGTGCGGGCCCGGTCGGGATAGCAGCGCACCGGGCCGTGGGGCGACGCCTCCACCACCAGGTCGCCGAGCCCGGGGGTCTCGGTCAGCACGGGTCGTCGGCCGCCAAGCGCCCTTCCGACACCGCCCCGGACGCCCCCACCAGGCGGCCCATGGTGCGGTGCAGATCCTTGACCCGGTCGTGGTCCGCCGCGTAGCAGGTGAACCTGCCGTTGCGACGCTTGGTGATCAGCCCGGCGGCCAGGAGGACGGAGAGGTGGTAGGCGGCAAGGGGCTGAGGCAGGTCGAGCGCCTTGGCCAGGTAGCCGGCGCTGCGCGGGCCCCGCCGCAGGTGGCGCAGCATCAGCAGTCGGTGCGGTTCGGCGATGACGGCCAAGTCCTCGGAGAGCCGGCCGGCTTCCTTCTGTGTCACAGCGCTGACCATGGCGTCGAACTGTAGACCCCTACCGATCCGGCGACATCAAAGCACGCTGATATCGTCGAACCGCCGTGATCGACGCTGATGCCGCGATCGCACTGACAGGAGTCGGTGCGATCACCCCCCTGGGCGACGCCGCCGGTACGTGGTCCCGCCTGCTGGCCGGTGAGTCCGGCCTGGAGACGGCGCCCGAGGCGCTGCGGCGCGCCGGGTGCCAGGTGGTGGGCCGGGCCGGGTGGTTCGACGCCGGCGACTTCATGGACCGCAACGCCGCACGCCGGATGGGCCGGTTCAGCCAGTTCTCGGTGGCGGCCGCCGGCATGGCCATGGCCGACGCCGGGCTACAGGGCTACACCGGCGACGGCCTGGGCGTGGTCGTGCACACCGGCGCGGGCGGGCTCCTCGAAGCCGAGAGCGCCGCGGGGCCGGCGGCCACCCGGCCGGCCCGGGTCAGCCCCCTGTTCACGCCGATCTACGGGGCCAACATGGCGGCTTGCCAGCCGTCCATCGCCCTGGGGGCCACCGGACCGGTGCTGGGCGGGGTGGGTGCCTGCGCGGCCGGCGTGCAAGCGGTGATCGACGGGATGCGGGTGCTGGAGCGAGGCGACGCCGAGGTGGTGCTCGCCGGCGCCACCGACGGTGCCCTGTCGCCGATGCTCCTGGGGTCGCTGGCCAACGCCGGGGCACTTGG
>CADCTB010000066.1 GCA_902805665.1 uncultured Acidimicrobiales bacterium | reverse complement strand
CCGGTGTGGCGACGTAGAAGAGCGTTGCCGCTCCGAGTGTCGCCGCGACAAGAACCGCGACCCGAATCCTCTGCATCCGACTTCTCATCGGGCGTCTCCTTCGCTCGTCTTCCGCATCACTGCGCTCCCGCACTTCGATCCCGCACTTGCATGTCCCGCCTGCGCGAACCCTTCACGGGGGCGAGCAATCCCAATGGGACGGACCGGCGAAGACTAACCGACTCTGAGAGCGCAAAGCCACAACCCTCGTTCGGGGCGCCACTTACGGCGCTGATTCCCGCTGCTCGACCACGAATGACCACAACTCACTAGCCGTGGCCATCGGCCCACTTTGCGGCGGTTGACCGCCCGGTACGCCGCTCTGAGGGGCTCCGGTCCCGCCGGCCTGTCCGCCGTGGCCACCGGGTTGGCCGAAGGCTTGCGAGCTACGCCACGCCTCGAACGCCTCCTCGTCGCGCCAGCGGGTGTACACCAGCCAGGTCGTGCGGTCGTCGGCCGGGCGCAGCAGCTGGAACTCCTCGAACCCGTCGGACTTGCCGACCTCGCCGGCCCGGGCGGCGAAGCGCTGGGCCATCATGTCGGCCCGCTCCGTGGGCACGGTGATGGCGTTGATCTTCACGATGCTCATGCGGCGGGACGCTACCCGCCACCCCACACAGTCGCTTGGTAGATCCGAGCCGCTATGACGCGCCGGATCTGCCGAACGGGCGGAGCTCAGCCGGTGAGGCGCTCCCGCAGCAGGGCGGTCACCGCCTTGCCGTCGGCCTTCCCCGAGGTGGCGGCCATCACCTTGCCGACGAAGAACCCGGCGAGCTTGGCCTCACCGCCGGCGTAGCGCTCCCACTCCCCCGGATGGGCGGCGATCGCCGCGTCGACGGCCGCCGCCACCACGTCGCCCTCGAGGGCCTCGAAGCCCTTGGCGGCGGCGATCGCCTCCGGATCGCCGCCCGAGGCCACCAGCTCGGCCAGCACCGCCTTGGCCTGGGTGGCGGTGAGGCGGCCGTCGCCCTCCATGCGCAGCACCTTGGCAAAGGCGCCGGGATCGGGCGCCGCCCGGTGGGCCAGCTCGTTGGCCGCCCGGTTCAGGGCCAGCCGGCCGTCGGCCCCCGCCTCGACGGCCGCCGTCACCAGGTCGTCGAGGCCCTGGTGGACGACGGTTCCCACGGCCGGATCGGTGACGGGCACCCCGGTCGCCGCGGCCAGGGCCACCCGGCGGTCGGCCGGCAAAACGGGCAGGCTGGCGCGCACGCCGGACACCCACTCGTCCGACGGGGCCAGCGGCACCAGGTCGGGCTCGGGGAAGTACCGGTAGTCGTACGCCTCTTCCTTGGACCGCATCGACGAGGTGCGGCCCTCGTCCTCGTTCCAGTGCCGGGTCTCCTGGACGATCGGCTCGCCGGCCTCCAGCCGCTCGACCTGGCGCCGGACCTCGTACTCCAGGGCCCGTCCCAGCGATCGCACCGAGTTCAGGTTCTTGATCTCAGCCCGGGTCCCGAGCTCCTCGGCGCCGGCCCGGCGCATGGAGACGTTGGCGTCGATGCGCAGCGACCCTTCCTCCATGCGGGCGTCCGACGCCCCGATGGCGACGAGGATCGCCCGCAGCTCGTTGACGTAGGCCTTGGCCTGGTCGGCCGAACGGATGTCGGGCTCGCTCACGATCTCCACCAGGGGGACGCCGGCCCGGTTGTAGTCGACGAGTGAGTGGTCGGCCCCGTGGATCCGCCCGCCTCCGCCGCCCACGTGGGTGGTCTTGCCGGTGTCCTCCTCCATGTGGGCCCGGGTGACGCCCACCCGTGAGCCGTCGGGGAGGTCGAGCCACCCGCCCACGTTCAGCGGCTGGTCGTACTGGCTGACCTGGTAGTCCTTGGGCATGTCCGGATAGAAGTAGTTCTTCCGGTGGAAGATCGACGGCTCCACGGCGCAGTGCAGGGCCAGGCCCACCCGCATGGCCAGCTCCACCGCCTGACGGTTGAGCACCGGCAGCGATCCGGGGAGCCCTAGACAGATCGGACAGATGTTGGTGTTCGGCTCGTCCCCGAATGCGTTGCGGCAGCCGCAGAACAGCTTGGTGGCCGTCGCCAGCTCACAGTGGACCTCGAGGCCGACCACCATCTCCCACGTCGACGCGGCGGTGGCCGTCACGCGAGGCTCCGCTCGAGGGCGGCGGCGGCCCGGAACATCGTCGCCTCGCCGAGGGCGGGCGCAAGCAGCTGCACGCCTATGGGCAGGCCGTCGTCACCCCGGCCGTAGGGCACGGAGATGGCGGGGTGCCCGACCAGGTTCGACGGGATGGTGCAGACGTCGGACAGGTACATGGACAGCGGGTCGGCGGTCTTCGCCCCGAGCTCGAAGGCGGTGGTGGGCGTGGTGGGGGCCAGGAGGAGGTCGTAGGACGCGTAGGCGGCGTCGAAGTCCCGGATCATGAGCGTGCGCACCCGCTGGGCCTGGCCGTAGTACGCGTCGTAGTAGCCGGCCGAGAGGGCGTAGGTGCCCAGCATGATGCGGCGCTTGACCTCGGCTCCGAAGCCGGCGGAACGGGTGGCGCCGTACATGGCGGTGATGTCGTCGCCGTCGACCCGCAGGCCGTAGCGGACGCCGTCGTAGCGGGCCAGGTTGCTCGAGGCTTCGGCCGTCGCCAGGACGTAGTAGGCGGAGAGACCCAGGGTGGTAGCGGGAACGCTGGCCTCGTCGACCTTGGCCCCTGCCGCCTCCAGGGCCCCTGCGGCCTCCGACAGGCGGGTGCCGACGTCGGGGTCGATGCCGTCGACCAGCTCGCGGATCACCCCGATCCGCAGTCCCTCGACTCCCCGGTCGAGCACGCCGGACAGCGACGGCGCCGCCTCGAGGATCGATGTGGAGTCGGCCCGGTCGTGACCGGCGAGCGCCTCCAGAGCCAGGGCCGCATCGGCCACGTTGCCCGCGAACGGCCCGATCTGGTCGAGCGACGACGCGAAGGCCACCAGCCCGTACCGGGAGACCAGGCCGTACGTCGGCTTCACCCCCACCACGCCGCAGAACGCGGCCGGCTGGCGGATCGACCCTCCCGTGTCGGAGCCCAGGGCGAGGGCGGCGAACCCGGCGGCCACGGCCGCTGCGCTCCCCCCGCTGGAACCGCCCGGCACCCGGCTGGGGTCGTGGGGGTTGCGGGTGGGGCCGAAGGCCGAGTTCTCCGTCGACGAGCCCATGGCGAACTCGTCCATGTTCGTCTTGCCGACGACGACCGCTCCGGCCTCCCGGAGCCGGGTGACCACGGTGGCGTCGTACGGCGGCCGCCACCCGTCGAGGATCCGTGACGAGCAGGTGGTCGGGATGCCGCGGGTGCACAAATTGTCCTTCAGGGCTACCGGCACACCGGCCAGCGGCCCGGGATCCTCTCCGGCCGCCACCCGCCGGTCGACTTCGTCGGCGCCGGCCCGGGCCTCCTCGGCCAGGACCAGGTTGAAGGCGTGCAGCTCCCCCTCCCGGCCGTCGATGGCAGCCAGGTGCTCCTCCAGCACGTCGCGCGCCGTCCGGCTGCCCGCTCGGACCGCCCGGGCGATGTCGACGGCACCCGTCACGGGGCCTCGCCCAGGATCCGGGGGACCCGGAACCGGCCGTCCTCGGCGGCGGGTGCCATGGCCAGGACCTCGTCGCGATCTAGGCTCGCGGCAACGACGTCGTCGCGGAGGACGTTGACCAGCGGGAAAGGGTGGGCCGTGGGCGCAACACCGGCGGTGTCCAGGACGGCCAGGTCGGCGGCGTGCTCGAGCACCCCTGCCAGCTGCCCGGCGAAGCGGTCGAGCTCCTCTTCCGTCACGTCGAGCCGGGCCAGGCGGGCGACGTGGGCGACGTCCTCTCGGGAGATCGGGGCCACCGGTTCATGGTAGGTCTCATCCAGAGCGGTCGACGGCTACGAAGTACGACCCACATGGGTGGGCGCAGCGCGGGAAGATTCCTGAGGCAGGCAGGCGTGGTCGCCGCCGGCCTGGCTATGGGCGTCGGCGGGATCGCGGTGCTCGGCAGCGACGACAAGCCCTCCTACCGCCCGCACGCTCCCTCGGTCAGTGCCTTTTCCTTCTCCACGTCCATGCCTGAGGCCCAGCCGCGGCCCCCTGAAGTCGTCCCCGCGCTGGCCGCCGAGCCCGCCGATGCCTCAGGCGCCGTCACCGCCTTCCTGCAACCCCTGACGGATGGCCGGCCCGACCTGGCCTATCCGCTCCTCGATGACCCCAGCCGCCGCCGCTTTCCCACGCTCGCGTCCTGGGCCCAGGCCCAGGTCGACCGGACCCAGCTCGTGACCTTCGAAGTCGGAGCTTCGCAGCCCAGCCGGGAGCGGTCCGGGGCCGTCGAGGTCGAGGTTTCCGCCACCCACCGTCCCTCGCTCGACTCCATCCGCGGCCTCGTCCCGGCCCGCAGCACCTCCACATGGCTTGCCCGCCGGGAGGGCGACGCCTGGCGGGTGGCCGCCGAGCCGATGAGCTTCCGGCCCGTCCTCCCCGCAGAGGAGGGGGCCAGGATCGTTGTCCAGACCTGGGTCAGCCTGCTGGCTGCGTGCGACGCTCCCACCGCCGCCCAGCTGCAGGTCAGCCCCAACCTGTACGGCCCGTCGAGCCTGGTGAGCACGCCCTGTGAAAAGCGGGGCACGTGGACGACGGGCGAGCCCGTCGGCCTCGACCGGGCGCCGGACCCGAGGACCTTCCTGGCCGCGTTCGGCCCGGGGGTGGGGGCCTGGGCCCGGCTGGTGCCGGTCCGGGGCCCGGAAAGCAAGTTCCTGGCTGCCGTGGCCCCCATGGGCGACGGCTGGCAGGTCATGGGGGTAGCGGTGGAGGTTCAGTGATCAACCAACCAGAGGAGTGCGTTTGTCCATATTGAAAAAGCTCAGGATCCCGGCTTTGCTGGGCGTGGGCCTCGTCGCGGCCTCGCTGGTGCCTTCGGGCGCATCCAGCCACCGTGAGGCTCCACTCATCTCCGAGGATCCCGTCGCCGACAACACCGACGTCTACGCGTTCGTGAGCCCGGACAACCCCAACACGGTCACCCTGCTGTCGAACTGGATCCCCTTCGAGAAGCCCGAGGGCGGGCCGCTCTTCTACAACTTCGGCGAGGACGTGCTCTACCAGATCCACGTCGACAACAACGGTGACGCGCGGCCCGACGTCAGCTACGAGTGGCGCTTCAACACCGAGGTCCGGAACCCGAACACCATCCTGTACAACACGGGGCCCATCACCGACATCGACGACCCCGACTTCAACTACCGGCAGTTCTACGACCTGTTCGTGACCAGGAACGGTGTCCGCCAGCAGATCGGCAGTCAACTGGCGGTTCCTCCCGTCCACATCGGGCCGAAGTCGACCCCGAACTACGAGGCGGTGGCCCAACAAGCGGTGCACACCGTGGGGAACATCAAGACGTTCGCCGGACAGCGGGACGACCCGTTCTTCATCGACGTCGGCGCCGCGTTCGACCTGTTCACCTTGCGGCCGTTCAACGACCTGCACAAGATCCCGGGGCCCAAGGCCCCCGGCATCGACCAGCTGGCCGGAATGAACATCCACACCCTCGGTGTCCAGGTGCCCATCAGCGACCTGACGGGTGGTGGCGATGGCAGCTCCATCGTCGGGGTGTACTCCCAGGCCAAGCGGCAGCAGACCCGGGTGCTCCAGCCCAGGATCGCCGTTGGTGACACGCAGTCGAGCTTCGCGGGTTCATTCGTCAACGTGTCCCGTCTGGCCAACCCGCTGGTGAACGAGCTGCTCATCCCGATCGGAGAGGGCCCGGGCCGAGGACCGAAGGACCTGTACAACGCCTCCGAGCCGAGCGCCGACGCCCAGTTCCTTCCGTTCGTGCAGGACCCGGAGCCGGCCCGGCTGATCGACACCCTGTACCCGGTCGACGTGCCGCCCCCGCCCCGCAACGACGTCGTCACCATCTTCCTCACCGGCATTCCCGGCCTGAACAAGCCGCCGAACGTGAACCCGTCGGACATGATGCGGCTGAACACGTCGATCGCTCCCGTCAGGTCGGGCACACCGACGGGCGTCCTGGGCGGCGACAACGCCGGGTTCCCCAACGGCCGTCGCCTGACCGACGACGTGGTCGACATCGAGCTGCGGGTCCTCGCCGGGGCCACACCGTTCACGCCGGCCTTCGTCCGGTCGCCGAACAACCTGCTCGGTGACGGGGTCAACGCCAACGACCGCCCGTTCCTGGGCATGTTCCCGTACGTGGCCACGCCCCACCAGGGCTTCGAGCACACCCACCACCGGGTCGACTCGCTGAGCCCGCAGCCGGCCTCGCCGCCGGCAGGAGCGACACCGCCGCCGACCTCGACGCCTCCCACGTCGACGCCGCCGACCACCGCTCCTCCGACCACGACGCCGCCGACGACAACGCCGACGACGCCGACCGGTAGGTGCGACTACCCCGAGAGCTTCAAGCAGTTCCTCACGCCGGAGCAGATCAGCACACTCACCGCAGCAGGGTTCACCTTCTGCGGCGCTGGCTGATCCACGTGCCATCGGTCGAGCCCCGGCGGGGGTGGGTCCTTCCCACCCTCGCCGTGGCCGCCGTCATGGGTGTCGCCCTCGGCCGGTTCGCGCTGGCCGGGGGCGACTCCGCGCCACCCGCCCCCGTCCGCGCCGCGGGCGGGGGCGCACAGGCGGCCCC
>CADCTB010000065.1 GCA_902805665.1 uncultured Acidimicrobiales bacterium | reverse complement strand
TCTGCCATATCGCTCCACTCCTCCCGTTTCCGCACGGGGGCCCCACGACGCGCAACGCCTAGTGGAGGACTCCACCCAGGCGTATCGTTGGATCGGACGCCAACGGAGCTGCCATGACTGAGACTGCTGGTCACCCGCTGCAGGAGCTGGAGAAGGTCGTCATCCGGTTCGCCGGGGACTCGGGCGACGGGATGCAGCTCACCGGCGACCGGTTCTCGGTCTCGAGCGCCATCTTCGGCAACGACCTCTCGACCGTCCCTGACTATCCGGCCGAGATCCGGGCGCCTGCCGGCACGCTCGCAGGCGTCTCGGCCTTCCAGATCCACATCTCGGATCACGACATCCTCACCCCAGGCGACTCACCCAACGTGCTGGTGGCCATGAACCCCGCCGCCCTCAGGGCCAACATCCGGGACATGGCGGCGGGCAGCACGCTGATCGTCAACGCCGACGCGTTTGTCGACCGGAACCTGGTCAAGGCCGGCTACGACACCAACCCCCTGACCGACGGGTCACTGAGCGGGTTCACCGTCTTCGAGGTGCCAATGACCTCGCTGACCCTCGAGGCGGCCAAGCCGAGCGGGGCCAAGTCGAGGGAGGCCGAGCGGTCGAAGAACTTCTTCGCCCTCGGCCTCCTGTCCTGGATGTACAGCCGGCCGGCCGAGCTCACACTCAACTGGATCGAGCAGAAGTTCGCCAAGACCCCGGCAGTGGCCGAAGCGAACACGCTGGCGTTCAAGGCCGGGTACAACTTCGGCGAGACGGCCGAGCTGGTGGGCGGACCCTTCACGGTCAAGGCCACCGCGTTCAAGCCCGGCACCTACACCAGCATCAGCGGCAACACCGCCCTGGCCTGGGGACTGATCGCAGCCGGCCAGCTGGCGAGGCTGCCGGTCTTCCTCGCCTCGTACCCGATCACGCCTGCGTCCGACATCCTCCACGAGCTGTCCAAGCGGCAGAACTTCGGCGTTCGCACCATGCAGGCCGAGGACGAGATCGCCGCGGTGGGCGCGGCGCTCGGCGCGGCGTACGGGGGCCACCTCGGCGTGACCACCACCAGCGGCCCCGGCATGGACCTCAAGTCGGAGACCATCGGCCTGGCCATCAGCCTGGAACTGCCGCTGGTCATCATCGACGTGCAGCGGGGCGGGCCGTCCACCGGCCTGCCCACCAAGACCGAGCAGGCCGACCTGCTCATGGCCATGTACGGCCGTCACGGCGAGGCGCCGCTCCCGATCATCGCTGCCCGCACGCCCGGGCACTGCTTCTACGCCGCCATCGAGGCCGTCCGCATCGCCCTCAAGTACCGCACCCCGGTCATCCTGCTGTCCGACGGTTACCTGGCCAACAGCGCCGAGCCGTGGCGCCTGCCCCGAGTGGACGAGCTCCCCGACATCAGCGTCGACTACGCCACCGGCCCCAACCACACCAACGCCGACGGCACGGACGAGTTCCTGCCCTACCTGCGCGACCCGGCGACCCTCGCCCGTCCGTGGGCCGTTCCCGGCACACCGGGGCTGGAACATCGCATCGGCGGGCTTGAGAAGTCGGACCGCACCGGCGCCATCTCCTACGAGGGCGACAACCACGAGCTCATGGTGAGGACCCGGGCGGCCAAGGTCGCAGGCATCGCCGCCGACATCGAGCCGCTCGACTTCGACGACCCCCATGGCGACGGGGACGTGCTCGTGCTCGGTTGGGGCTCGACGTACGGATCCATCGTCGCCGCGGTCGAGCGCCTGCGCCGGCGGGGGAAGAAGGTGGCCCGGGCCCACCTCGTCCACCTCCACCCGTTCCCGTCCGACCTGGGCGACGTGCTCGGCCGCTACCGCAAGGTGCTCATCCCTGAGAACAACCTCGGCCAGCTCACGGCGATGGTCCGGGCCGAGTTCCTGGTCGACGCCCGGGCCATCACCAAGGTCCAGGGCCAGCGTTTCCTCTACTCCGAGATCGAGGCTGCCGTCCTGGCCCTCATGGAGGTCTGATGTCCCAAACCGAAGTGCCGCTCACGACGAAGAAGGACTGGGCCAGCGACCAGGAGGTGCGCTGGTGCCCGGGGTGCGGCGACTACTCCATCCTCACCGCCGTCCAGATGCTCATGCCCGAGCTGGGGCTGCGGCGGGAGAAGACGGTGTTCATCTCCGGCATCGGCTGCTCCAGCCGCTTCCCGTACTACATGAACACCTACGGCCTGCACTCGATCCACGGCCGGGCGCTGGCCATGGCCAGCGGCTTGGCCGTCAGCCGGCCCGACCTCGACGTGTGGGTGGTCACGGGCGACGGCGACGCCCTCTCCATCGGTGGGAACCACCTGATCCACGCCCTCCGGCGCAACGTGAACCTCACCGTCCTGCTGTTCAACAACCAGATCTACGGCCTGACCAAGGGCCAGTACTCACCGACCAGCGAGGAGGGCAAGGTCACCAAGTCGACCCCGTTCGGCTCCGTCGACCACCCGTTCAACCCGGTCGCCCTGGCCCTGGGCGCAGAGGCCACCTTCGTGGCCCGCACCCACGACCTCGACCGGGCCCACATGATGCAGACGTTCCGGCGGGCGCATGACCACCTCGGGGCGGGCTTCGTGGAGATCTACCAGAACTGCAACGTCTTCAACGACGGTGCGTTCGACAAGATCACCGGCCGCGAGGCCAGGGCGCAGATGCTCATCCCGCTGGTGCATGGCCAGCCCGTGCGGTTCGGGGCCGACAACGAGCTGGGCGTGGTCGTCGACGCCCAGGGCCAGGCCCGGATCGTGGCCGTGGCCGACGTGGGCGAGGACGCCATCCTGGTCCACGACGAGCGGCGCGACGACCCCGGGCTCGCCTTCCTCCTGTCCCACCTCGCCCGAGGGCCCTCCGAGCCAACGCCCATCGGCGTCTTCCGGGCCGTCGAACGCCCCCACTACGGCGCCCTGCTCAACCACCAGGTCGTCGCCGCGGCCGAGCGCCAAGGACCGGGCAACCTGGCCGACCTTCTCGCTTCGGGAACGACCTGGCAGGCGTAGCTCCCGCGTCATCTGGGAAGCTGACTCACGATGACCGATCTCGAGAACCCGCCCAGTTCCAACCCTGAAGACGGCCACCTCGTCGCCATCCTCTTCGACAAGCCGAGCCGGGCCACCGAGGTGCTCGTCAACCTCATGCACCTCCAGCAGGAGGGCGCCCTGCGCCTCGGCGATGCGGTGGTGATCTCCAAGGACGAATCGGGCCGCGCGGTGATCCACGAGACCATGGACGTCACCCCGAGCAAGGGCGCGCTCATCGGTGGCTGGCTTGGCGTCTTCGCCGGCCTCCTCGCCGGTCCGCTGGCCATCGCGGGAGGTCTCGCCGCCGGTGCGCTCTACGGCAAGCTGGTGGACAAAGGGCTGGCCGACGACTGGGTCAAGCAGATGTCGGAGTGGCTCGACGCCGGGCGGTCGGCGTTGCTGCTCCTGATCACCCTCGAGAACAAGACCCAGGTGCTCCGAGAGCTCAGCCGGTACGAAGGCGAAGTGGTGACCACCGACCTCCCGGAGCCGGTGCGCCTCGAGCTGGAAGAGGCGCTGCGCGAGCGGACCCGCACCGACGCCCCCGGCTGATCAGGGGGCGCCCGCGAACAAGGGCCCTCGACCGGCGACTAGCCGAGCTGACCTCGCAACGCGCCACCGGGGAACTCCGGGTTGTGCACGTTGACGTAGTAGTCGGACGGGTCGGCGGCGATGTCGTCGGCCTCGGCCTGGTTGGCGACGCAGCCGCCCGACGCACCGCGGGTCGGGGGGTCGAGGTGGACCACGATGGGACCGGCGACACCTCGGGGGGCCTCGTGGATGTGTGCCGCGGCGATCGGGTTGACGTCGAACACCGCGATGGCGTAGCAGACCAGCCCGGCCTCGGGTATGGCCACCACGACTGCGAACCCGCTGCCGTCCAAGTCGCCTCGTGTCGGCACCTCCTCTTCACCCTGCAGCTCGGTGAAAAAGACCTCGGCAGCAGAAGCAGGACCGGCAAGTCCGACCATGAGGGCGACTGCGAGCGTGACGATCGAGAGCAAACGACGAACCATTACCGCCTCCGTCCTTGGAATGTGCCGCCACCCTAGTGACAACCGCGACGGGAGTGGTGACGCACGCCCGAGACGCCGTGGCCCAGGCGGAGTCGCCGGGTCAGCCGGACCGGAGCAGGCCGTCGCGGATGGCGGCGCTGATCTCGCCCAGCTGCTCGACCTGTGCCGGGGTGAGCACGTCGAACACGTGGCGGCGGACGCCCTCGACGTGGCCGGGAGCGGCGGCCTCGATGGCGGCGAACCCCTCGTCGGTCATCACCGCCAAGGCGCCCCGCTTGTCAGTCGGGCAGGCCTCCCGCCGCACCCACCCGGCCTCCTCGAGACGGCTGACGGCATGCGACAGCCGGCTGCGTGAGGACTGGCAGACGTCGGCCAGCTCGTTCATGCGGAGGGTCCGGCCCGGCGCCTCCGACAGAGCCACGAGGATCTCGTAGTAGGTGTGTGGCATGTCGGCCTCACGCTGGAGCTCCCGGTCGAGCTGGTCGGTGAGGAGGCGCATGGCGGTCAGGAACGCCCGCCACGTCCGCTGCTCGTCCTCGCTCAACCACCTGGTCTCGGCCATGCGTCCATGCTACCGAGAAAGTTGAAGTTTCAACCGCAGCCGGTCGACGACCCCGACGACCCCCGGGTGGCCGACTTCTTCCGGCTCAACGACCCTGAGCTCCGCCGGGCGGTCGAGCGCCCCGACGGCGGAGGCGGGGCAGGGGACGGCTTCTTCGTGGCCGAGGGGGCCCTGGTCATCCGCCAGCTCCTCCGGTCCCGCTATCCGGTGCGGGCGGTCTTGGTGACCGATCAGGGTCTCGCCGCGCTCGACGACGAGCTCGCCGGCATCGAGGCGCCGGTGTACCGGGTGAGCCAGGCGTTGATGACGAGAGTCACCGGGTTCCACTTCCACCGCGGCGCTCTCGCCTCGGCCGAGCGGCGGCCGCACCCCGACCTGGCCACGGTGGTCGACGGTGCCGATCTGGTCCTGATGGCCGAAGGGGTCACCGACAACGAGAACCTCGGTTCGCTGTTCCGCAACGCGGCGGCCTTCGGGGTGGGCGGGGTGGTCCTCGACGCCACGTCGGCCGACCCCTTGTACCGCCGGTCGGTCCGGGTGTCGATGGGACAGGTGCTGCGCCTTCCGTTCACCCGGACCGACAGCGCCGTAGACGCCATCGTCCGCCTGCAGGCCCTGGGCTTCCAGGTCTTGGCCCTCACCCCTTCGGCGACGGCCGACGACGTCCGCACCGTCGCCCGCCGGCCCGGCCAGGTGCTGCTCGTGGGCGCCGAGGGCCCAGGACTTTCCGAGGCCGCCCTACGCGCCGCTGACCGACGGCTGCGGATCGCCATGAGCGGAGAGGTCGACTCCCTCAACGTGGCCACCGCCGCCGCCGTTGCCCTCCACCACCTGGCTCGGCCCCTATGAACCGACGGCCCAGCCGGAGACGATGCCGATGAGGACGTCCATGCCCCGCTCGAACTCCTCATCGGCGTCCCAGTCGGCCAGGTACGGCCCCACCTCGGCCACCCGCGGGACGGCGCTCACGTCGATCGGAGCGAACGTCTCGCCGGCGGCGACGTCGACCGGCTTGAAGAACCCACCGCACTCGAGGGACACGAACCCGATGGCGAAGGAGGCGGTCAGCCGGTAGGCCTTGGCCGTCATGGCCGGGTCGAGGCCGGCCCGGCGCACGGCGTCGAGGGCCGACTCCAGCGTGAGGAGGCCCGCCGACCCGGTTGGGGGCTGGCGCACGATGAGAGGAACCAGGTTGGGGTGCCCGAGCGACACCCGCCGGAACTCCCGGGTGACGATGCGCAGGGCCTCCCAGGGCGGGGTTGCGGGGTCGGGCAGCCGGATCTCCGCGGTGACCATGTTGACCACCCCAAGCAGCAGGTCGTCCTTGGTGGGGACGTGCCCGTAGAGGGACATGGTGGCCACCCCGAGCTCGGCCGCGAGACGGCGCATCGTGAGGGCCTCGAGACCCTCGGCGTCGACCAGACTCAGGGCGGCCCGGAGGATTGCCTCCTCGCTGAGAAGAATTCTCGTCAAAACCCCCCTTCCCGACTCGACAGGGCGTACACCGTACGTATACTAAGGACCGGCGCCCTTCCTCACCCCGTCCGCCGTGGGGTCGAGGGGGGCGCCACTCTCTTTTCCCGGCTGGGGTGGGCAGGCCGGACAGCGAGCAGGGCGTGGTGGACCACGCCACCGAAGGTCTGCGAAGCCACCTCCAGGCCGGCGAAGCCGGCGGTGCGCACGCGGGCCATCGTCTCCTCCATCCACGGCGGGACGCCTGGGCCGGGCGGATCGTCGCTGCGGGCCATCAGAACCACCGCTACCCGCCCACCCGGTTCCAGAACCCGGTACAGCTCCATGAGCCCGTCCTGGGGCGAGGTCCAGAACTGCAGGGAGTTGAGGGAGCCAGCCCTGGTGAAGTGGCAGTCGGGGTACGGCAGCCGGGCGGCGTCGGCCCGGCGGATCTCCACCCGACCCTGCCGTATGGCGGCGCGATTCCGCCGCCGGGCGAGGCGGACCATCGTGTCCGAGGCGTCGACGCCTACCACCGGCCCCTCGCTCACCCCGGCGGCGACCGCCACCGCCAGGCCCGGTCCGCACCCCACGTCGAGCACCCGGTCATCACGGCCGACCTGCAGACACTCCACCAC
>CADCTB010000064.1 GCA_902805665.1 uncultured Acidimicrobiales bacterium | reverse complement strand
GCCTGCCCCCGGCACGTCGACGTCCACGGCGACGATGGCGGCGGAGCGGTTCTTCATGGCGGCGCCGGTGAAGCCCTCGGCTGCGCACACGAAGAGCGTCGTCCCGCCAGCGCCCCCGAGGGTGCAGGCGAAGGCGTGCCGCGGCCCGACGTCGACCTCGTCGAGAACGTCGCCGCCCTCGCGGACGCGGACGCACGACGAGGAGGAGGCGTCGGCCACCCAGATGGCACCCTCGGCGTCGAGGCAGATGCCGTCCGGGGACCGACCAGGGAGCTCGCCCCAGGTCCGGCGGTCGGCGAGGGTGCCGTCGGGCCTGATCGTGAAGGCGGTGAGGCGGTTGCCGAACGTCTCGGCCACGACGAGCGTGCGATCGGCCTCGAGCACGACCGACCCGTTCGGGAAGACCACCTCGTCGTCGACGACGAGCGCCTGCCCGTCCGGACGCACGAGCACCACCTCGGCCGGCACCACCTCGAGCGGGCGTGCCGACAGGTCGAACCCGGCGTTGCCCACGTAGGCGTTGCCCTTCCCGTCGACGACCATGTCGTTGCAGTCATGGCGAACGAGCGCTGACAGGTCGGCGTGCGGCACGAGGGCGTCACCCTCGAGGCGCAGGACGCTCCGGCGTTCCATCGACACCACGAGCAGCTGCCCGTCCGGCAACCACCCGAGGCCCGACGGGCGGCCCGGCACCTCCACCACGGTCTCCGGTCGCCCGACGACGGGCTCGACGGCGATGTCACGAACGACCCGGGCTCTGCCGGCGCGGACGACGAGAGCGAGACGGAGGACCGTCGTGGGCGGGTCGCAGGGCCGGGCCCCGAGTGCGACGACGGGGAGGACAACGACGGCGACGGCCTGCGCGACTACCGGGTGGACGGCTCCGGAGACCCGGGCTGCTCGGGTCCGGCGGATAGGGACGAGAAGGCGCAGTCGCGGGAGCTGCCCCGTCTAGCGGTTCGCGCGCACCGGCGGTGATGCGGGCTGTTCGTCGCCGGCCGACGTGTCCGAGAGGTTCGATTGCGACGACGGCATCGACAACGACGGCGACGGGACGGTGGACAACGAGGATGCGGGCTGCGTAGCGGCCACCGACGACACAGAGACGGCCGGGAACGGACCGCAGCGGCGGCTGTTGCAGTGTGACGATGGCATCGACAACGACGGCGACGGCTTGGTCGACTTCCGCATCGACGGCTCCAGCGATCCCGGGTGCGAAAGCCCGCCGGGGTTGGCCCTTCCTTCGCCTCGCCTTGCGGGCCTCAGATGTCGTAGTAGAGGTAGAACTCCCAGGGGTGGGGGCGGAGGCGGACCTCGTCGATCTCCTTGAGGCGCTTGAAGTTGATCCACGTCTCGACCAGGTCGGGGGTGAAGACGCCACCGGCAAGCAGGTAGTCCTGGTCGGCTTCCAGGGCGGCGAGCGCCTCTTCGAGGGAGCCGGGGACCTGGGGCACCTGGGCGAGCTCCTCGGGCGGAAGGTCGTAGAGGTCCTTGTCGACCGGGTCGGGCGGCTCGATCCGGTTCTGCACCCCGTCCAGGCCGGCCATGAGCATCGCCGCGAACGCCAGGTACGGGTTGGCCGAGGGGTCGGGGCAGCGGAACTCCAGCCGCTTCGCCTTCGGGCTCTTGGACACCAGCGGGATCCGGACGGCGGCCGACCGGTTGCGCTGGGAGTAGACGAGGTTGACCGGCGCCTCGTAGCCGGGGACCAGGCGCTTGTAGGAGTTGGTGGTGGGGGCGGCGAAGGCGAGGATCGACGGGGCGTGGGCGAGCAGTCCGCCGATGTACCAGCGGGCCATGTCGGAGATGCCGCCGTAGCCGGTCTCGGAGAAGAACAGCGGCTCGCCGCCCCGCCACAGCGACTGGTGGCAGTGCATGCCGGACCCGTTGTCCTGGAACAAGGGCTTGGGCATGAAGGTGACGGAGAGATTGTGGGCCCAGGCCACCGACTTGGTGACGTACTTGTAGAGCATCACCTTGTCGGCCATGCGCAGGAGCGTGTCGAACCGCATGTCGATCTCGGCCTGGCCGGCGGTGCCCACCTCGTGGTGCTGGATCTCGATCTCGATGCCCATGCGCTCCATGGTCAGGATCATCTCGGAGCGCAGATCCTGGAAGTGGTCCATGGGTGGGACGGGGAAGTAGCCCTCCTTGGTGCGGGGCTTGAACCCGAGGTTGGGGTTCTCGTCCTTGTTCGAGTTCCAGATGCCCTCGACCGAGTCGACCGCGTACGAGGAGGAGTGCTGGTCCTGATGGAAGCGGACGTCGTTGAAGATGTAGAACTCGGCCTCGGGCCCGAAATAGGCGGTGTCGGCCAGGCCGGTGGAGGTCAGGTAGTCCTCGGCCTTCCTGGCCACGTACCGCGGGTCACGGGAGTACGGCTCACCGGTGAGCGGGTCGCGCACGAAGCAGTTGATGTTCAGCGTCTTGTGCTGACGGAAGGGGTCGATCACCGCGGTGTTCGGGTCGGGCACCAGGATCATGTCGGACTCCTGGATCTCCTGGAAGCCCCGGATCGACGAGCCGTCGAACCCGTAGCCGTCCTCGAAGCCCTCCTCGGTCAGCTGGTGGACCGGAGCGGAGAAGTGCTGCATGAGGCCGGGAAGGTCGCAGAAGCGGAAATCGACGATCTCCACCCCCTCGTCCTCGCACAGGCGCACCACTTCGGCCGGGATACGTTCCTCCACGGTCTGCCTCGCTTCTCTGCACGGCGCCGGGCGGTGGTTACCCCACCGTTGCACCTTGATGAACTACGTGTGAACCAGGCGGTACCCGCCCGGACGCCTGCCAAGATAATCCCATGGAACGCCAGCAGGACTATGTGCTCAGGTCCGTCGAGGAGCGCGGCATCCGGTTCATCCGCCTCTGGTTCACCGACGTCCTGGGCCAGCTGAAGTCCATCGCCATCGTCCCCGGGGAGCTCGAGAACGCGTTCGAAGAGGGCATGACGTTCGACGGGAGCTCGATCGACGGCTTCAGCCGCGTCCAGGAGAGCGACATGCTCCTCCAGCCCGACCCCAACACCTTCGAGCTGCTGCCGTGGCGGGGCGACGACGCGCCCGTGGCCCGCATGTTCTGCGACGTGACCACGCTCGACGGCGCCCCCTTCGCCGGCGATTCCCGTCACGTCCTGCGCCGCCAGCTGGACATCGCCCGCGAGAAGGGCTTCTCCTTCTACGTCGGCCCCGACATCGAGTTCTTCTACTTCGCCCAGGGCCAGGGTGGGAAGCCCACGAACACGCCCCTCGACACCGGCGGCTACTTCGACCTCACCCCGGTCGAC
The DNA here is from genome assembly GCA_902805665.1 of uncultured Acidimicrobiales bacterium. Taxonomy (GTDB): domain Bacteria; phylum Actinomycetota; class Acidimicrobiia; order Acidimicrobiales; family AC-14; genus CADCTB01. The sequence goes on along the minus strand of CADCTB010000064.1, from coordinate 3,423 downwards.
GTGGCCACCGACCTCCGCCGGCGCACCATCCTGGGCCTGGAGTCCATCGGCATCCCCGTGCGCTACAGCCACCACGAGGACAGCCCGAGCCAGCACGAGATCGACCTGCGCTACACCGACGCGCTGACCATGGCCGACAACGTCATGACGTTCAAGCTGGTCGTGAAGGAGATCGCCCTCGAGCGGGGCGTGCACGCCTCGTTCATGCCCAAGCCGCTCGCCGGTGTCCAGGGGTCGGGCATGCACACCCACCTGTCGCTCTTCGAGGGCGACGTCAACGCCTTCCACGACCCCGGCGACGAGGCCCACCTGTCGAAGGTGGCCAAGGGGTTCCTTGCCGGGCTCCTGCACCACGCCCGGGAGATCACCGCGGTGACCAACCAGTGGGTGAACTCCTACAAGCGGCTGGTGGTGGGCTTCGAGGCACCGGCGTATGTGGCCTGGGCCCGGAACAACAGCTCCGCCCTGCTGCGGGTCCCCGGCTCCAAGCGCAACAAGCCGGCGTCGACGCGCATCGAGTTCCGCTCCCCCGATCCGGCGTGCAACCCCTACCTGGCCTTCGCCGTCATCCTGGCCGCGGGGCTCAAGGGCATCGAGGAGTCCTACGAGCTCTCCCCCGAGCTCACCGCCAACCTCTACGAGATGACCGCCGAGGAGCGTCTGGCCGAAGGGGTGGAGGCCCTCCCCGGCTCACTTTCGGAGGCGGTGGGGTGCATGGAGCAGTCCGAGCTGCTGCCGGAGGCGCTCGGCGAGCACGTCTTCGAGTGGTTCATCCGCAACAAGCGGGCCGAGTGGGACAACTACCGCACGCAGGTCACGCAGTTCGAGCTCGACAAGTACCTGAACCTCTAGACGGCCATGGAACCGCTCCTCGTCTTTCCCGATCCACCCCCCGGGCCACTGGCCCAGGCCCTCACCGACGCCGGCTACCCGTTCCGCCCGGCCACCACCTCGGACGAGGCCAATCGCCTCGAGCCGGAGGACGGCTGGGCCGGCGCCCTCATCTGCTCCGACGAGGATCCCGAGGGGGCGGCGGCCATGTGCCGCCACCTGCGCAAGCGGGACATCCCCCTGGAGCCCCTCCTGCTCGTGGTCCGGGGCAGCCACTTGGCCGCTCTCGAGCCGCGAGAGGACCTGTTCGACGACTTCTGCCTGCTCCCCCTGCAGCCGGGCGAGCTGGAGGCCCGGCTCAAGCACCTGTTCTGGCGGACGGGCCGGGGCACCCGCCCGGAGCTCATCGAGTACGGGCCGCTCATCCTGAACCTGGAGACCTACCAGGCCGCCATCGACGGTCGCCCGCTGGACCTCACCTACATGGAGTACGAGCTTCTCCGGTTCCTGGCCACCCACCCCGGCAAGGTGTTCACCCGGGAGATGCTGCTCTCCAGGGTCTGGGGCTATGAGTACTACGGGGGGGCCCGCACCGTCGACGTCCACATCCGGCGTCTGCGAGCCAAGCTGAGCGAGGAGCACGCCGCCCTGATCCAGACCGTGCGTTCGGTCGGCTACCGCTTCGGCCAGTCGCGCTGGGGCCTTTGATGCCCCGCCGTCCGGCGACTCCCCAGCATGCTCCGCCGGCGGCTGGTCGGCCGCCGGACCTCACCCCTCACGAATGCCCGTCCGTCGTTGGCTGCTCCCGGAGGCGGGCTCCCGGCACTCGTCAGAGCGACCGATTCTTGATCGCTGAGGTCAAGAAGACCATGGTGAAGGGTTGGCGGCATGAGTAGCAGCTACTCAAAACGGTTGATGAGTCGACCGCAGCGGCATCGGATGGGAGAATTCTGGGAATGCGCCAGCCCTGGCCCCTCGTAGGCAGGAACCACGAGCTGGAGACGGTGGCGGCCGTGGTCGCCGGCGGGGAGCGCTCCGCCGTCATTCTGGCCGGTCTCGCCGGCGTGGGCAAGACGGCGCTCGCCGCTGAGTGCCTGCGCGCCGCCGAAGCGTCGGGCATGGCCACGGCCCGGGTCAAAGCGGGTCAGGCGGCCCGAGGGCTGCCCTTCGGCGCCCTCGCCCCCCTCCTGCCCGGCACCACCGGACCGAGCGCCGAGCCGGCCGACATGCTGTGGCGGGCCCGGGAGGCCATCGTCGCACTGGGCGACGGCAAGCGCCTCGTGCTCCTGGTCGACGACGCCCACCTGCTCGACGGCGGGTCCGCCACGCTGGTGCATCAGCTGGTCGCCACCCGGTCGGCGTTCGTCATCGCCACCGTGCGGACCGAGGAGCCGGCACCCGATCCCGTCATCGCCCTCTGGAAAGACGAGCTGGCCGAGCGCGTCGACGTGGCGCCGTTGGGCCCGGACAGCATCGGGACGCTGTTGACCACCGTCCTGGGTGGCGTCGTGGGCGCCGGCACGTTTCACCTGCTCCGGGAACGCAGCGCAGGCAATGCCCTCTACCTCCGTGAGCTGGTGGTCGCCGCCGTCGATTCCGGGGCTCTGCGCGACGAGGGCGGCATCTGGCGACTGACCGGCTCACCGGTGCTGTCCAGCCGTCTGGTCGAGCTCATCGAGGCCCGGCTGGGCGACGTCCATGATCCCGAGCGGAAGGTCCTCGAGGCCCTGGCCTTCGGTGAACCGATCGGGATCACGTGCCTCCTGAAGCTGACCACCGCGGAGCAGCTGGAGCACCTGGAACAGCAGGGCCTCATCGTGACCGCCTACAGCGGCCGGCGGCTGGAGGCATCCCTGACCCACCCGCTCTACGGCGAGGTGATCCGAGCCCGCATCCCGGCCATGCGCTCCCAGGCCGTCCGCCAGAACCTGGCCAACCGCGTCCAGGCGGCTGGCGCCCGGCGCCGGGAGGATGCCCTTCGCTTCGCCACGTGGCGCCTCGACGCGGGCGGCAGCATGGCCCCCGACCTGATGGTGGCGGCTGCGACCACGGCGCGGCATCGCTGGGACCTTCCGCTCGCCGCCCGCCTCGCCCAGGCTGCGGTCGAAGCCGGAGCCGGCTTCGAGGCCGCCATGCTCCGGGCCGAGGTGGCGTACCTCGAAGGACGTGGGGAGGAGGCCGAGCAGCAACTCGCCGATCTGGTGTCGCTCGCCACCGAAGACGCCCAGCGTGTGCAGGCCGTGGGGGTGCGGGTCGACAACCTCATCAGCCGGCTCGGCCGGACCGACGATGCGCTCCGGGTCGCCGAAGAGGGAGAGGCGCTGATATCCGACCCTGCCGCCCGCAACCAACTGCAGGCGAAGCGGGCGTTCGCCCTGCACGTGGCCGGACGCCTGCAGGAGGCCCTCGCCGTGCTCGAGCCGATGCTGGCTCACGCCGACGGGCCGTCGTTCGCCTTCGCCTGGTACACCGCGGGCCGTATGCTGGTCAGCCAGGCTGCCGGGACACACGCTACGATGGAGAGCAGCACGACCACCGGCCAGCGCCGCCGAAGGACCCCCAGCTGGTGGCGGATCGACGATCCGTCCCGAC
>CADCTB010000063.1 GCA_902805665.1 uncultured Acidimicrobiales bacterium | reverse complement strand
GTTCCAGCGGAAGTTTCTGCCTCTTCCGGGCTCGGGTAGCCCACATCGATATGACGAACCCCCACACGACCGTCGTGATCGCCACGCGGAACCGCCGGGAGTCGCTTCTCCGCACCCTCGACCGGCTGGCCACGGTCAGTGGCTGCCCACCCGTGATGGTCGTCGACAACGGATCGACCGACGGCGTCGTCGACGAGGTGCGCCTCGCGTTCCCCGGCGTGGAGGTCATCGCCGCCGGCCGTAATCTGGGCGCACCCGCACGCACACTCGGTGTAGCCCGGGCGTCGACACCGTACGTGGCGTTCAGCGACGACGACTCCTGGTGGGGCGCCGGTGCCCTCGACAGAGCTGCGGCCGCCATGGACGCCCACGCCCGCCTCGGTCTCGTGGCCGCCCGAATCGAGGTCGGCCCCCGGAAGGTTCTCGACCCGGTGTGCGAGGACATGGCGTCGAGTCCACTGCCGGGCGACCCGGGGCTACCGGGTCGCCCCGTGCTCGGGTTCGTGGCCTGCGGTGCGGTGGTACGGAAGACCGCGTACCTGGAGGTGGGTGGCTTCTCCGACTTGCTGTTCTTCTTCGGCGAGGAGCGCCTGTTCGCCATCGACATGACCCAGGCCGGATGGGACCTCAGGTACATCGACGACGTCGTCGCCCACCATCATCCACACCCCCGTGGTGACCACGGCTCACGACGGCGACAAGCCACTCGCAACGACCTGCTGTCGGACTGGATGCGACGGAGACCCCGTTCGGCCCTCCGCGCCAGCGTGCGAGCAATTGGCTCGGCGGCACGGGACACTGACGTGCGCAAGGGCATCGGCGACGCACTCGCCGCCCTTCCAGAGGCCATGCGGCAGCGCCGGGTCATCAGCGTCAACCTGGATCGGCAGCTCAGCATGTTGGAGTCGCGGCACGCCAGACCCATTCCGGTGTCGGAGGCGTGACCGCGGCGACCGGCCACGCTCAGCGAAACTCGGCGCGGTCCGGTTCGATCAGGCCAACACGTCCGGGGTTGAGGGACGGGCCGCCGATGCTTGGACCGCAGCGTCAGGGTCCCCGTCACCATGGTGGTCGGAAAGGTGTAGCCGCCGAGGCGGGTCACCACGCTTTGCACCCCCATCGCACCCACCCCTGCGGCGCCGACGATGGTCTGGGTGACCAGCGTGGCCGAGTCTCGATGGGGCACCAATGCCACCCCCAGTGACAGGAAGAGCCCGAGGAGCACCGCCTCAGCACCGAGGACGGCGGGGAGTGCCGCCCACGTTCTCCGGCGTTCGATCCGGCCTGCGGCCGCGGCGGCGGTCAGGACCGCCGCGAGCCAGAGCGGCACCATGGTCAGGAGGGGAATCGCCTCCCACCCAGGATTGGCGGCCGCGATCGGGAGGTTGCCGGTGACGTGGTTCGGGAACAGGCCGCGCAGCATGATGTAGCCGACGGTGTCCACATACCCGCCCACCAGTCCGAGGGTGATCGCTCGGGTGGCGTCCCAGCGACCCGAGAGCGGCGAAGGCACAGGCGCCATCACGGGCTGCCATCGCAAAGCTGTCGGAGCGCGGCAAACGACACCTCGACCACTGTCGACACTGCCTGACCCTTGGCGGTCCAGCCGTACTCGATTCTGGGCGTCCGGCCGAAGCCCTTCTACTGTCAAATGACTGCGCGTCGCCCGCCGCGTGTGCGCCAGTTCCGAGGACGTAAGAAACGCGGTCATTTGACGCTAGCGGGCCCGTCATCGTGGCGTCAGAGTGCGGGCGAGTCGCGCGTTTCAGCGAGATGACCCGCGAGGAGCTCCATGCTGGCGATCCCGGTGGATGACTGCACCCTGCCCGTTGAGACGTGCGCGGTTGGCGGCCCCACCGCCACGCCACCCACGGGCGGCCCGCCCGTGCAATCCGCGGGCTGCGGTGTGCAACGGCGGTGCAACACCGGCCCATAGAAATTCCTTCGTAGCCGCACTCTCCGTCTCAGGCGACGTCAGACCGTCGCCTGTTCCCAGGAAGGAACCACGATGAGGACACGACGCACAACCCGCGGGATCTCGTCCATCGCAGCAGTCCTTGCCCTCGGCCTCGCCGGGGCCGCCTGCGGCGGGGGGTCGTCCTCGCCCGAGGGCAACACCGCCACGAGCGACGCCGGCCCCACCGCGCTGCGGGTCTCGTACGTGCCGGCCACGACGGTGCTGCCTCTCCACATCGCCAAGGCGCAGGGCTTCTTCGCCCAGAACAACCTGGACGTGACCCTCACCGAGGCGTCCAACATCTCCGACATCCCCGCCACCCTGGGTCGGCAGTTCGACCTGGCCCTCGGCACGGCCACCGACCTCATCCGGGCCGGCGCCGCCGGTGTCGACGTCGTCCAGGCCGCCGGCAACACCATCAGCACCAAGGAGAACCCCTTCGTCAAGCTGATCGTGAAGCCCGATTCGGGGATCACGGACGTGGCCCAGCTCAGGGGCAAGACGGTGGGCACGCCCACCCTCAGTGGCGTCATCCACGCCGCGGTGAAGTACTCGGCGAAGCAGAAGGGCGTCGACCCGTCGGCCATCGGTGGCGTCGAGGCCCCCACGCCGAACCTTCCCGACCAGCTGAAGGCGGGCCGGATCGACGCGGTGGAGGCCCTGGAGCCCATTGCCAGCCAGCTGATCAAGGCCGGCAACGTGTCCATCGGCGCCCCCTTCGACGCCATCGGCGACCCGCTGGCGACCAACTTCTGGCTGGCCCAGGGGTCGTGGGCCGACAAGAACCGTGACGCGGTGGGCCGCTTCGTCCAGTCGCTGAAGCAGGGTCAGGCCTTCATCGACCAGAACCCCGCCGAGGCCCGTCGCATCCTCCAGGAGTATACCAAGCTGCCGGAGGCCGTGGCCTCCACCGTGCCCCTGCCCACCTACAACTACGACATCCGGGCCGCAGACCTCGACACCTGGGTCAAGGTTCTCAAGGACATCGGCGAGTTCAACGGCCAGGTCGACACCCGCAAGCTCGTCCTGAGCCCGGCCAAGTGATGGCCTCCCCCCTCAGGTCCCGGCCGGAGTTGACGTCGGTGCCAACTAGCGACGTCACCGGACCTGCCTATGAGTCCCACAACCTGAGCGTCGACCTCGACTCCAGTGAGGGTGCCCGCCGCATCCTGACCGGCGTGGACCTCGAGGTCGCCCAGGGCGAGTTCGTCTCCGTCCTCGGCCGCTCGGGCACCGGCAAGACCACGCTGCTCAGAGTCCTCGGCGGACTGCTGGACCCCACCGCGGATTCCACCGTCAGCTTCCGCGGCGAGCCGGTGGAGGGTCCCCCCGAGGGTGCGGTCTTCGTCTTCCAGAACTACGCGGCCTCCCTCCTTCCCTGGCGCACGATCGAGAGGAACGTCGATCTCGGCCTCGAGGGCAAGGTCTCGAAGCCGGAGATGCGCCAGCGGACGGCGGAGGCCCTTGCCCTGGTCGGGCTCGCCGACCGGGCCAAGGACTACCCGTGGCGGCTCTCCGGTGGCATGCAGCAGCGCGTGCAGCTGGCCCGGGCGCTGGCCGTGCGGCCCTCGGCGCTGCTCATGGACGAGCCCTTCGGAGCGCTCGACGCCATGACCAAGAGCTCCCTGCAGGACGAGCTCCAGCGGGTCCAGGAACGCACGGGGGCCACCATCGTCTTCGTCACCCACGACATCGACGAGGCGGTCTACCTCAGTGACCGCATCGTGGTGCTCGAGGGGAGCCCCGCCACCATCGGGCACCGCATCGACGTCGACCTGCCCCGCCCCCGGCACCAGCTGGCCACGAAAGAGCTCCCCGCCTTCCTGAAGCTGCGCCGAGCGGTCTACGACACCATCGTCGACGTCCATGGTCAGGCCGGCGATGTTGCGTAACCGGGTCAACTACCTGGGCTTGGCGACCATGCTGGCGGTGGTCGGGCTGTGGGAGGCGCTGGTGCGCTCGGGCGTGGTGGAGTTCCAGTTCCTCCCTGCCCCCTCGGCCTTCGGCCCCAGGATCGGGTCGCTCGTCTCCTCCGGCGACCTGGTCCCCGCTTTTCTCCACACCCTGCAGGTCACCCTGCTCGGCTGGGTCCTGGCCTCGACCATCGGCATCGTCCTGGGGCTGCTGCTCGGCCTGTCGGAGACAGCCTGGCGCTACTCCATGGCCAGCATCGAGGTCATGCGGGCGATCCCCCCGGTCTCCCTGGTCCCCGTCGCCCTCCTGGTCTTCGGCTTCTCCATCCGCATGGAGCTGACGATCATCATCTTCGTCAGCGCCTGGCCGGTGCTGGTGAACACCATCGACGGTGTACGCGGCGTGCGGGCCGAGCTGGTCGACGTGGCCCGCATGCTCCGGCTGTCCGGACTGACCAGAATCCGAAAGATCGTGCTGCCGGCGGCGGCGCCCGCGATCGTGGTGGGCCTGCGCCTGGCGCTGTCACTGTCGCTGGTCCTGGCGGTGGTCGGCGAGATGATCGGCAATCCCAGTGGTCTGGGGGACGCCTTGGTCAAGGCCCAGCAGGCTCTACAGCCGGAGGAGATGTTTGCCTACGTCTTCGTCATCGGCCTGCTGGGCGTGGGCCTCAACGCCGCGCTCCGGTATGCCTCCGCCCGACTGCTGCCGTCGCTCGCGGCCGGCGGCGGAGGGGTGACGTCACCATGACTGCGCCGATCACCGCCCCCGCGTCCGCCCGTGCCCACCGGCCCGCCCGAGGCCGCTCCTTCCCTCCGCTGCGGGGCCTGTTGCCCCTGGGCGTGCTCCTGGGCATCTGGGAGCTGACCGGCTCCGAGGGGTCGCCGTACTTCCCGCCTCCCTCGACGTGGGCCCGGGGACTGAACCGGCTGTGGGAGGCCGGCACGCTTCGGCCGGCCATCGGGGAGACGCTTGTCACCTTCGGTCTGGCGCTAGTTGTGGCCACGCTGCTGGGGGCCATGCTGGGCATCGTCGTCGGCGCGCTCAGGAAGGCGGACCGGGCCCTCGGCCCCAGCCTGGAATTCGCACGGGCCATGCCCCCGGCAGCCATGGTGCCCATCGCCGCGCTGCTCATCGGTTACGACGAGAAGATGAAGGTGGCGGTGGTCACCTTCGCCGCCATCTGGCCGGTGCTGCTCAACTCCCGGGCCGGCGTGCGGGCCCTGGACCCGGTGCTCCTCGACACCGCGAGGTCCCTGCACCTGAGCTGGTTCGACACCATGCGGAAGCTGATCGCCCCGGCGCTGCTGCCGGCGGTGCTCCTGGGCGTGCGGGTGGCGGCGCCGGTGGCGCTGGTCATCACTCTCCTCGTCGAGATCCTGACCCGCGTGGGCGGGCTAGGGGCGCTCATCGCCCTGAGCCAGCGCAACTTCCTCTCGGGCCAGGTCTTCGGCCTCATCCTCGTCGCCGGACTCTTCAGCTTCGTGGTCAACGGCCTGGTGGCAGTGCTCGAGGGCTACACCTTCCGCCATCGCCCGAGGTAGGCCGGCGGTCGCAACCAGATCCCCGACACACAAAACCCTTCGAGCAATCGAAGCAGACACAAAGGAGAGAGCAATGGAAGACATCATCGGCTACCACCACGTGAGTCTCAGCGTGACGGACCTGGGCAAGAGCACCGAGTGGTACCAGCAGGTCCTGGGTCTCGAGGTGACCGCCGACATCGTCGGTAAGGGCTTCAACCGGACCCGCCTGCGGGCCCCCAAGAGTGGTGTGACCCTCACCCTGACCAGCCACGACGAGCAGTCCGGCGACGCGTTCAGCGAGCGGAGGGCAGGGATGGACCATGTCGCGTTCGAGCTCGGAGGGACCGATGCAGTGTCCACGATGAAGACCCGGTTCGAGGAGCTGGGTGTGGATCACTCCGAGATCAAGTCGTCCGCAAGCGGCTCCGCCATGATCACGCTCCGCGATCCCGACAACATCCAGATCGAGGTCTTCGGAGGACCGTTCGACCCCGCCATCGCTGCTGGTCAAGCCGAGGGCTGAGGTCCAGCCCGGCGCGCCCGCGCGCGAACGGGACTACTGCTGGTAGCCCTCGACAATCTCGGGAGGGCGCACCGACGCCAGCGAGGTGTCCTGGTGCGCGGCGCGCCGGGCTCGGCGTTGGTGGAGGGGATCGCAGCAGTGGTCGAGGTCGAGGTCGGTCGCCGAAAGCCGGTCGCGTTCTTCGTCGCTGCTGCCCCTCGTCGACCCGGCGTGCCTCCTCGTCGTCGATCAGGATCCTGATGACGCGGTGCAACCGTAGGGCGACGGGGTCCACGGCATAAGTCATATGACTACACTCCGCCGACGGACATCCAACCCGAGCGGGGCAGGACCAGTGAGAGTTTTGTTGGCGGCGACCTCGTCTCCGGCGGACCGGGCTGCGCCGAGAAGCTGGTGGGCCGCGACCACGAGTTGGAGCTGATTCGGTCGTTTCTCCAACGGGCAGCCGTAGAGGGCGACGCGCTGCTGCTGACGGGCGACGCCGGAGTTAGAAAGACGGCGCTTCTCGCGGCTGCAGCAGAGCACGGCCGCTGCGGTTGGTATCTTCGGGTCCTTGAACCAGGGCGGGTTCCCGTGGCCGGCCCGGTCCTTGTCGTGCCGCACGCCATGGCCGCCACTGTGACTGCGGCGCACCGGGCCCTCTGGTCCCGGGAGACCGCCGTCGAGGCGCTCGAAGCACTCCTGGCGGTGGAGCCACTGGCACTGGAGTGGAAGATGGCCCTGGCGTCGCGGCTTTCCTACTGAGGTGGCGTCGCCCATGATCTTCGACGCAGGCTGGCCGACATGACGATCTACAACGCCGCCGACATCGCGGCGGCCCCG